>JAURYC010000276.1 GCA_030654105.1 Deltaproteobacteria bacterium | reverse complement strand
CTGTCCAATCCTTTCGCCCCCTTCTCTTCATCCCTTGGATCATTCTTAGGTATTTAGTCTCCACATTCATTCTCTCTATATTAGAGCTTCATTATAGACGATTTTGGGGATTGGAAGTTACCAATCATCAATTACGGTTTGTAATAAACACCCTTTAAAAAATTTTTGGAAGTGTGGAAGGTATCGGTGCAGGATTTTCGGGATGCTGAAAACGACATGTCGGTGTTTCCTTGTAACTTTTTTCAATCTCCCCCATCAAAATTTTGATGCCGGTTTCCGCTGGAAGCTGAAAAGCCTTGTCTTTATAATCGAACGGCTCGCCGATCTTGACCCGTAGTCTCGACCTCTTATAAAGCAACCCAAAATGGCCAACCTTATGAGTATTGGAAATTGCAATAGGAATAATCGGGACCTCTGGAAAATGCGAGGCCAATTTTGCCGCTCCAATCTTTGGTTGGCCTAAACAATCTTCTCTTATACGTATTCCTTCGGGGAAAAACATGACCACCCCCCCTTCTCTCAAGATTTGTGAAGGTATCTTTAGGGATGCCGCCAGCCCTTGACCTTTGCAGGCAGGAAAGGCCCCCACAGATTTGTAAAAAATCCAGCCAATAGGATTCTTGAAAAATGTGTCTTTGGCAATGAACCGTAAAGGATATATTTTCGAAAAAAACGGAAAACAAAGCCCGATTATTAAAGGATCCAGAAAACTCTTATGGTTGGCGATAATTATAAGCGGCCCCCCTCTTATATTCTTGACGTTTTCCCTGCCGTCTATTTTTAAATCTGCAAAAATGTGAAGAATAAAATAAGCAAAAGTCAAAACAATCTTTTGAAAAAAATAATACAGTCCGCTTTGAATCCGGCTTTCGGTCACAAAACCCGACCTTTCCATTTTTTCAGACACCCCAGGCTGGATTATAATGTAGGTTAAATCTAGATTTGTTGTCTTCATCGCGGTCAACGTTAAGGAAAAAAACGATAACCTCTTTTTAAAATGACCAAGATGGTCATTTTAAATCATGAATAACCCCCAAAACAGATAATACCCGCATTCCTTATCATTTTTTAAACTAAATTTTTGTTGTTTTTAATTATTTTGGTTTCTTTACTTTGTATGCCACAGGCTACCCTACTTATAGTTGAAATTTGCAAAAAAATCAAGAAACTTATATAATAATTTCGGCGTGTATTGTATATTTTCCCGAAAAACAATCCACAAAAACAAACGCTATGACAGCGGATCAAAAAACCAAAATTATTCTGGAGTCGTTACCATACACACCCAAGCAGAAATGTTTCCAGACCCCTACCTTCGGCCTAAGGTCAAGGTGGCCAAACCTAAGGAAAAATGATCAAGCAACTCGAAAATCAAATACGGGATCTGCAAAAGGAACTGGCCGAGATACAAAAGGATCGAGCTGTCCTCCGCCTCCAGCCCTGCCGGGGAGATTCAGAAATTAGGGGGAAGGACGCAAAATTTGATGACCTGGATAGGCGAGCAAAAGCCATAAATGAAACCATCCGGGGCATGACAAGAAAACGCCAGCTATTGATCTCCGAATCCGCCATAAGAGGAAGCAACGAATCTCCCACTTCCAATAACTCTTCATAGCGCTGTTTGGGCTCATGAAAAAAATCCGAGTTTTCCCACAAGACGGCATCAACAGTCCTTGCAACACCGAAGCTACTGCCCACCCCCCAAAGCAAGAATCCCCCCTTTATTCCTTTCTGGTACTAAAAAATTCCTTCCATCGAATCCTACCTCGCGTACTGACCACAATTCATCAATCGGGGGCGGAGATCAAGATACCGGCTAAGAGAGTGGTCAAGATGTGGGAGTGAAGATGGATGGGGAGACGGAGGGAGGATGGAGGAGGGTGGGAAGCTTCATTTAATGCCATAGATTAACAAAAGGACTGGTGGGAATAGAGGTGGGAATCAGATTTTGGCTATTAAAAAAAGGGGTCAGATTTGTCATCTAACCCCTTGATTTAACTTTGGTAGCGGGGCTTGGATTTGAACCAAGGACCTTCGGGTTATGAGCCCGACGAGCTACCAGACTGCTCCACCCCGCGTCATTTTATTCAATTCTAAATGAATCTAAGGCCTGTGTCAAGAACCTTTTCCAGGCCAGGGATCCCTCCGCAAACCATAATCATCTGGGAGGAATACACTCGGCCTTTAACTGTGCAGTTCTAATCATTTTTAGAGGTATTAAAAAAAGGCAATTCCGCAGAAAGATTATCTTCCGGCAGCTTTTCTCTTGGAAGCCTTGAGGGGATTAACTGGCTTAGTAACCTCAGGAGCCTTTTCTTTTACGATATGCGTAGCTAAATTGCAGTCGCGACCAGACCATTTTGCTGCCGGGTCCGGGCAAGCAATACAGTATTCGCCTGCAGGGAACCCTGCCATTCGCTCACAACCCTGGCAGCGGTCAACAATCGGATAGCATTTCCCTCCATTGAAGGAGCATCCCTTCTTGCTCATGAAGGCGCACTCCCTCCCAACTTTGATCACTTCACAAACCATCTCCGACCTCCTATAAAAACAAATGATCAGGTCAAAGACCTGATCATTTGTTTTTGCCCCCCGGAAAAGTTTATTTAGGAGAGCTTTAAGTTATAATTTAATATATGATTTTTTTAAGCTTTTGTCAATATTTTTTTATTTTTTTTCCAATTTGCTACTCCATGCCCGGAGGTTTAAATAATGACGTCGTATTCCGTCGGGTCTACCACCGCCTCGATGACCAAGGGCTCATTCCCCTCCAGCCCTCGTTGCAAAGCATCGCGGAACTCTTCTTCCGCCCGGGTCACTACCACCTTCGCCCCGAAGAAGTTATCGCTCGAAGCATATTCAGGGCCAAAGATCTCTACGCCATACCGGTGATATTCCTTTCGACTCTGTTTCACTTTGATCAGGCTCAGAAAGGAATCGCGCAAGACCACAAAAACAACTGGAAGCTTCAAGCGCACGGCCGTGTTAATCTCCCCTACCATCATCAGAAATCCGCCATCGCCAACGCAGGCCACTACAGGCCGCTCCGGCAGTACCAGTTTGGCAGCGATGGCTGCTGGGATGCCGAAACCCATGGAAGACCAGCCATTGGAAACGAGGAAATTCCCTGGCCCTTTCGTATCCCAAAGCTGGCCGATAATGTGGGTATGCGCTCCCACGTCGGCCACCAGAATGCCGTCCGCTGGAAGGATTTCCCGCATGGCCAGAAGGGCGTGGTGGGGTGAAAAATTCGCCTGCGGCGGAGTCAAGGCCCGGTAAAGCTTCTGCCGATGAGCCCGCAGCGCTTCTAAGTCCCAGCGGTGCTGCACTTTGTCCAATCCCGATAGGCTCTTGAGGATTTCCCGGATATCCCCAATAACCTGACCGGGGACTGAATACCCGCTGGCGATGTCCGCAGGAACTGTGTCGATGTGAACAAGCGGAAGGTCTTTGCGCACCCAATCTTCGTAATTGAACTCAACCGGGTCATAGCCGATGGCAATGACCAGGTCGGCAGGCTTGTAGTATTCGGCGACGATGTCCCTGCGCGCCCGGCCTACAACCCCCACAAACTGGGATCCTTCTTCCGCTATCTGCCCCTTGGCCATCAAGGTGGTGACGACGGGGAGGCGATGTTTGGCGACAAACTCCCTGAGTTCTTTTGTTGCCCCGGCCCGATTCATGGTCAATCCCACAGCCACAATCGGATATTGGGCTTGGCGGATCAATGCTTCGGCTTTTTTTAACGCCTCTTGGTCGAAAGGAGGGAGAGGACGAGGGGAGGGAGAAAAATCTCCGGGTTTCTCAGCCGAAAGCTCATCAGCCATGTCTTCGGGAAAATCCAGATGAACGGGACCGGGCTGCTCAGCCAGGGATATTTCCGCAGCCTTCTTCATCGTGGAAAAAACCTTGCCGGTTTCCAGCGCCACGCTCCATTTGGTAATCGGTGCGTAAAGTTTCTGATGATCGATATGCATCTGCACCGTCCGCCCTTGCCAAAATTTTCCCATCTGAGCCGTAAAGGCCAGAAGCGGGACCCGGTCCAAGAAAGCGTTCCCCACGCCCGTGGTCATGTTGGTCGCCCCCGGGCCCAAGGTAGAAAGACAGGCCCCGGGCTTTCCTGTAAGGCGCCCATAGACATCGGCCATGAAACCCGCGCAGGCTTCATGGGTCACCAGCACAAATTCGGTTTTACTACCGTGGATGGCTTCGATAAACCGAGCGTTCTGCCCTCCGGGATATCCGAAAACATATCGGGTTCCGATTCGCTCCAGTGCTTCTACAACGATTTCTGCATTGTTTCTCATCTTTTATCGCCTTTCATTTAATTCATGAGGATAATTCATTAGGACGCAGATTGGCGCAGATAAACGCAGATAAAAATATTAAACCGTAAGTCGCCAGGCGTCAGGCGTAAATGCACTTTGCGCTCTCACGCCGTTCGAATTTTTTTAATGTTTCCCTTTTCTTTTAACTGTAGTTTGCTGAGTATAAAATCCTGAAAATCTGCGTTTACCCTGTTAGATATTAAACATCTAACAGGGTGAATCTGCGTCCAATCATTTTTCTATTTTTTGTCAACCCTCCAAGCGGGGGATTTTATCCACCGCGCCACGACTTGATCTTTCAGCCACCGCATCGGCCAGGCAATAAGCAGACCGATGGCCGCCCCCCCGATAACGTCCAAAGGATAATGGATACCAATATAGATCCGCGAGTACCCTACAATCCCGGCAATACCAAAGAACAGGGGAGATAATTTTTTCAAGGGTTGGGAGAGAAAAAAGGCCGCGGCAAAAATGTTCACAGCATGGGAAGAAGGGAAAGAATAGGAGGTGTTACAATCCGTGAGCAGACGGACCTCTTCGAGTACATGACAGGGGCGTACCCGTCCCAACCAATCTTTAAGCAAGCGGCTGGAAAATGGGTCAGTGATCGCCAAGGTAAGCCCGATAAAAACCAAAAAAATAACCCCGGCTTTCCTCTCCCTCCAGAGAATCCAGAACCCCATGGCCACGAGTACGAAAGTAAAATTATTCAAGTTGGTCATGAAAGGCATGAACCAATCCAGGAAATAATTATGCCCCTGCCCGTTAATGAGGCGAAAAAGAGTAATATCCCATGAACTCAATACTGAAATCATAAAAATCCCAGGCTAACCTTAGATGAATAAGGGTAAATCTATTGGAGAAAATGCGGAAAATTGTCAAGGCTCAAAAAAACCCCAGAAACATTTTATAGAATTTTCCCTTTGCTGTCTATCTTTTTTGATTCTTGAAACGGAATGGCATGCCAAAAACTTCTTGCAACTCTCCGATGAAATCGATAGAATCAGTAGGATATTATTAATAAAATCGGACGCAGATTTTCGCCGATTTCCGCAGAAACAACAGATCTTCCCCCCCTTTATAGACGGGAAATTTATCTGCGTTTTTTGGAATCGGCATGAACCATGATACGGAAAGACTAACTTCTAATGAAAAATGAACCCTTCAGACTTTCATTCCCAAGAACGATTTCCTTCTTCTGCATGGGATTTTTATTATTCCTGCTGGTTGCTCCTTCTTCCGGCCATTCCCAGCCGAAATTAAAAATTGTCACTACCCTCTTCCCTTGGCAGGAGTTCGCCAGATCCGTAGGAGAGGAAAAGGTGCAGGTGGATTTGCTTCTCCCCCCGGGAGCAGAACCGCATAACTGGGAACCCAAACCCAGTGAGGTAACCAAAATCAACCAGGCTGACATTTTTATTTATACTGGCCGAGCCATGGAGCCCTGGGTAGAAGACCTACTGAAGGCCACCAAAAGTAGCCGCTTGCAAGTATTGGAAGCCAGTCGAGGGATAGCCTTGCTGGAGACTAAGGATCATACCCATGGAGCACAAATGCCCTCCGGCCGCGGACAGGGGGGAAAAAATGACCCCCATATCTGGCTGGACTTCTCCCTGGACATGAACATTGTCGAAATGATCGCCTCAGCCTTATCTGAAAAAGATCCAGCCAATGCCGCCCATTACAGGACGAATGCTATAGCTTATAAATCAAAATTGGATGCTCTGGACCGGAAATACGGGTCTTCTTTATCGCAATGTCGCCAGCGCCAGATGATCCTGGGAGGTCATTCGGCCTTTGGTTACTTAACCCAAAGGTACGGCTTGCAACAAATCGCCCTCTATGGGATCAGTCCCAATGCTGAACCTACTCCTAAAAAATTGGCCGAAGTCGTCCAGGCAGCAAAAAACCATAAAGTCAAGTTTATCTTTTTTGAAAGCCTGGTGAACCCCAAGTTGGCCCAAGTGCTGGCCAAGGAAGCAGGCCTTGGCACGTTGCTCCTCCATACGGGACACAATGTAACCAAAGAGCAGATGAAAAATAAAACGACTTTTCTGGAATTGATGGAAATAAACCTAAATAATTTACGGCGGGGGCTGGGTTGTGACCAGTAACAACCCCTTAATTCACGTAGAGAATGTCTCGCTCGATTGGCAGGGCCTGCAAGTGTTAAAAGAGGTCTCTTTTGCCATTTCTGCTGGCGATTTTTTGGCTTTGATAGGCCCCAACGGGTCAGGGAAGACTACCCTCATTCGCATTATTCTCGGGCTCGTGAAACCAACAGAGGGGCGGGTCTTTTTGATGGGGGAAAAGGCCGAACAATTCACTCAATGGCAGAGGATCGGGTATGTTCCCCAGAAAGCCACTCACCTGGATTCTTTCTTTCCTGCTTCCGTTCGGGAGGTGGTGGCCATGGGGCTTATCTCCCTCAAGCGATTTCCTCGCCTGCTAACCCGGCAGGATGAGTTATCCATCGATCAAGCGTTAGATCGAGTGGGCTTAAAAGGGCTGAAAAGCCGGCGAATTGGGGAACTTTCCGGGGGGCAGCAGCAACGAGTATTCATTGCCCGGGCCATTGTCAATGGCCCAGACGTTCTTTTCCTGGACGAGCCTACAGCCGGGGTGGACGCAGATACTCAGACCCGTTTTTACGACATGCTCGCCGAACTTAACCGTAAGGAAGGCTTGACAATTGTCCTCATCACCCATGATTTTGGAATCATCACCAAGCACGCGAACAAGGTCGCTTGCCTTAACCAGCGCCTGTTTTTCCATGGGACCCACGAAGAATTTTGCAGCTCCCAGATGGTCCAAGAACTTCTGCACGGCGAACATCATCTTATCTGCCATCACCATTGAGGGTATAGATGGAAAACTTTTTGGCATACGCTTTCATGCAAAGGGCCTTGCTGGCCGGGTTTTTGATTTCTCTCACCTGCGCCATCCTCGGAGTATTCCTGGTCCTCAGGCGGGATGCAATGATTGGACACGGCCTGGCCCACGTTACTTTCGGAGGTGTAGCCCTGGGCCTTTTTTTATACCTTTCTCCGATTTTAGTAGCCCTGGGAGTTGCGGTCGTTTCGGCCCTGGGAATTCTGAAATTGAAAGAACGGGCCGGGCTTCATGGGGATACGGCCATTGGGATCATCAGCAGTCTGGGAATGGCTCTGGGAATCATCCTGGTCAGCCTGGCTGGCAGTTTCAACGTGGATCTTTTCGGTTACCTCTTCGGGAGCGTCCTGGCCATTGACCCGGAAGAGGTGTGGGTTGCCCTTATCCTGGCTCTGGTTGTATTATTTACCATAGCCCTTTTTTATCAAGAATTTGTTTATATCACTTTTGATTCCGAATCGGCCAAAGTCTCGGGGGTGCGGGTCCGCCGCCTGGATTCATTAATGGCTATGCTGACAGCGGTGACCGTGGTCTTGGGAATGAAAGTGGTGGGGATTTTATTGGTTTCCGCCCTCCTGGTCATTCCGGCAGCCGCAGCTCTCCAGGTGGCCAGAAGCTTCAAAGAAGCCCTGGTGGTTTCAGCGTCACTGGCCGGGATTTCAGCCCTTGCTGGACTGATTATGGCCTTCTATCTTGACTGGCCAGCCTCCGGAACGATCGTTGCGGTATCGGGATTACTCTTCCTCATCCTTTTTCAAATGCGCCCCTATCGAAAAACTACCGGTGAAGAGCTGAGTTAAAGGAAGGGTTCAAAGGTCAAGGAAGAGAAGCTTAAACCGTCCTGCAGACTCGAGGAAAGAAGGAAAAGGAGAAGCGTTTAATCATGGAAGAAAAGGTTCCCCTAATGGGTGATCAATGCCAGGTAGACATTGAATTCACGCAGAAATACCGCAGCCAGCTCCCCCAGGTGATCGGTGAAATCGTGGAGAGCTGCACCAAAGAACGCGCCATTGCCCATTACGACACTATCATGATTCCCTCGAAAGAATCCGTGATCGAGATTCTTGAAGAACTCAAGGATATTCTTTTCCCCGGTTATTTCCGCCAACAGGAAATTCACGCCTTTTCTCTGTCTTACCATATCGGCAACGTGGTCAACCGCCTTTTCGAAAAATTGGCCACTCAGATCGCCCGGTCGATCCGCCATGAATGCCGACGCCTCGATAATCCTTGCACGCATTGCTTAGAACGTGGCCAAAAGGAAGCCCTGGACTTCTTGAAGAAAATACCTGCCCTGCGGAAAACTCTGGCTGGAGACGTGCAGGCTGCTTACGACGGAGATCCAGCCGCTAAAAGCTTGGACGAGATCATCTTCAGCTATCCCTGCATCCTGGCCGTTATGGTTTACCGCATGGCCCATGAGCTTCACATTCAGGAGGTCCCTTTGCTTCCGCGCATTATGACCGAATACGCCCATGGGGCCGCAGGCATCGACATCCACCCGGGAGCAAAAATCGGAAAATATTTTTTCATCGATCATGGGACCGGAGTGGTGATTGGAGAAACCACCGAAATCGGAGACCGGGTAAAGATTTATCAAGGAGTAACTTTGGGGGCACTCAGTTTTCCTACGGATTTTCAAGGAAACCTGATCCGCGGGGTCAAACGCCATCCAACCATAGAGGACGACGTTACCATTTATTCCAATGCTACAATCCTCGGCCCCACGGTCATCGGCGCCAGGTCGGTCATTGGAGGAAATGTTTGGATTACCCAAAGCGTTCCCCCGGATACTGTGCTTACCATCGAGCAGCCTCATCTTCACCTTAAAGGATGCAAGAATCTGCTCGCTTCCCTTGGCCCGGATCTGGAAAATAAGAAAAATCCTGCTTGACATTTGCCGATAATTTTCCATAATCCATTCATACCCGGGAGGTTGACCACCGATGAAGACCGATGTCTTATCAAGGGAGAAATCATGGTTCGACTCCTAAAAAATGCCTTTTTTGCCTTAGGGCTCCTTTTCCTTTTGCAGATCAGCTTTTCCTCCGATCTTCAAGCCTTCTCTATTGCCGAGACGAAAATAATCCGCGAAGGCCCTTATACCCTCAAATTGGAAATTCAGGTATCAGGGCCTGGCAAATTAAGAAAAAATTCGATTCAGATATCTTCCCTCAAGGTAAAAATCAAGAACGAAAGAGCCAGCTCTGAGGTCTTAAAGGTCAAAGCCATCCGGGCCTACCAGGAACCCAAGATTTACAAGGACATCGAAACCGCGGGTTACCCCATCTCCCCCGGGCAGTGGGTGACGAAACATTTCCGCTTACCCAAAGGAAAGAAACTTTTTTTGAACGACCAAGGATTTATCGAAATTGTCTTTGAAAATTTCACCATCCAATTCAGTCCCCGGGAAAGGAAATTTAAAGGGCCCCTTAAGTAGCGGAAGACAAAAAGGCTAGGAGTATTCCTGCTGGATCCTCGGCCAAGAGCTGAAAGTAAAGTGAGGAAAGGGGTTTGTCTATGGAAGTAGGAAGAATTGCCGAAGGTAAAACTGTCCCCGAGATGTTTCAGTCCCGTATCCAGTTGTCGGGAAACCAGGTGGCCCTTCGTTACAAGAAACTGGGCATCTGGCATGATGTGACCTGGAACCAATACCACCAAAAGGTAAAAGAAGTTTGCCTGGCCCTGGTTTCTCTGGGAATTCAAGATGGAGAGTGTGTCTCGGTCATCGGCGAAAACTGTCCGGAATGGGTTTACGTCGACCTGGGAACGATGCATGCGGGGGGCACGACCGTCGGAGTGTACGCCACGAATAGCTGGGAACAATGTCAGTATGTTGTGGACCATTCGGAATCCCGCTTCTACTTTGTCGAAAATGAAGAGCAGTTGGACAAGGCCCTGCGCTTCCGGGATAAAGTTCCCCGGCTCGAGAAGATCATCGTCTGGGATCTCAAAGGGTTGAAGCACTTCAAGGACCCCATGGTGATGAGTTTCGAAGACTTTTTGGCCCTGGGACAGGCCCAGGAAAAACAGGACCCCACCCTTTTTGCCAGACATTGGTCCCAGGTGAAGTCGGATGATTTAGCCCGTTTGATCTACACCTCGGGGACCACCGGCCCGCCCAAGGGAGCCATGCTCACCCATGGAAATATTACCTGGATGGCTCAGGCCATGTACGAGGGCAACCCGGTCGAGGAGCAAGATGAGTTCCTTTCTTTCCTGCCCCTCTGTCATATTTTCGAACAGCTCTTTACCATCTTCATGAACATTAAATACGGAGCGATCGTCAATTTCATCGAGAATACGGACACGGTTATCGAAAACATGAGGGAGGTTTCCCCGACCGTGGCCTACGGCGTCCCCCGGATCTGGGAGAAGTATTATTCCGGGATCATGATCCAGATGGCGGATGCAACCTGGCTCAAACGTCTCATCTTCCATATTAGCCTGGGGGTCGGGAAAAAATACGCCTTACTCAAGACCAACCACCGACACATCTCCCCCTGGCTGCGCCTGGTCTATGCCCTGGCTTACTTCTCGACCTTTCGGAAATTGAAGGAACGCCTGGGCTTCGACCGGGTGCGTTTGGCCTTCTCCGGGGCCGCTCCCATCTCCCCCGATGTACTCCGCTTTTTCCAGGGGATTGGCATCCCCCTACGCGAAGGCTACGGCCAGACCGAAGGGACCGGCGTTACCTGCGCCAATCAGGGGGATCGGGTAAAAATTGGAACAGTGGGCCAACCCCTCCCGGGAGTGGAAGTAAAGGTCGCCGAGGATGGAGAGATTTGTTTCCGCGGCGGAAACGTCTTCCGAGGGTATTTCAAAGACCCCCAAGCCACGGCGGCAACCCTGAAGAATGGCTGGTTGCATTCCGGAGATGTGGGGGAATTCGACTCGGAGGGTTTCCTGCGAATTACCGACCGCAAGAAGGACTTGATCATCACGGCCGGCGGAAAAAATATCGCCCCGCAAAATATCGAAAACCAGCTCAAGTTCTGCCCTTATATCAATGACGCGGTGGTCATCGGCGACCGGCGGAAATATCTTGTGGCCATCATCGTCATCGACGAGGACAATGTGGTCAAATTCGCCCAGGATAATAAAATTCAGTACACCACCTACGCCACCCTGACCCAGCACCCCGAAGTCCAAAAGTTGATTCAGAAAGAAGTAGACACGGTGAACAAAACTCTGGCCAACGTCGAGACGGTCAAGAAATTTACGATTCTCCCCAAAAAACTTTACGAGGAAGACGGGGAAGTGACGCCGACCATGAAGGTCAAGCGCAAGTACATCAACGAGGCCTTCAAAGACCTGATCGAGGCGATGTATAAAGACTAAAAGTGTCAGTGTCAGTGTCGGGTTTTTTTACTCACACTCACACTATTTTAATCCGGCATAGAGCACGGCCAGAATTTTGGTGGGTTTGTTTCCGGCGCACTTTACCAGGTGAGGGCAATTGGAATCGTAGTACACCGCGTCCCCGGCCCGCAGAATTTCCACCTGCTCCCCTACCTGAGCCCTCATTTCTCCTTCCAAAACAAAAATGAATTCCTGGCCGTCATGGCTGGAAAGTTCCTTCACTTCGCTGGGCACCATGGTGATGAGGAAAGGTTCCATGAAGCGGTTGGCCTTCTCCGGAGCCAGGGATTCGTAAAAGTAACCATATTGTTCGCTGCGCACCTTGCCAAAACGGGAGATGGCCGGCCGGCTATCTGAGCGAACCACGGCCATGGGCTTTTCCACTCCCGGGGAGATGAAATAACCCATCTTCATCTCCACGGCTTTTCCCAGTTTAATCAGTTCCCCCAAGGGAGGAATCGTCTCATTGGACTCCACCCGCTTGAGGGTTTCCACACTGATCCCGGTCCGGCTGCTCATGTCTTTGAGGGTCAGGCCGCGCATTTCCCGAACCTTCCGGATTCGGTCTCCCAGGTTTTCCTTCTTCTGCGCGTTCACTCCGGTAGCAATTTCCGAAGCTCCAGCCTGCCTGAAGTGGGATGGATCCGTGAGCAGGTCATAGATCTCCTCCTGCCGCCGTTTCGTCCCTTTCTTCTGGGTCAGTTTTTGCGCAAGCTTCTTTCTTCCTGTTTTTTCCATAATTTTCTCCCCGCCAGGTACCCGCGGGCTAAAGCGCCCGACCGGCCACCCCGATATTCCTGGCAATGACGATTCTCTGAATCTCCGAAGTTCCTTCTCCAATCTCCAAAAGCTTTTGATCGCGGTAAAAACGTTCGATCTTATATTCTTTCATCAACCCGTAACCCCCGTGGAGCTGAACGGCATGATTCACGCATCGGTACATGACTTCCGAGCAGTATAACTTGGCCATGGCCGCCTCTTTGGAAAAGGGACGATTTTTCTCGCGCAGCCAACAAGTTTTGTAGAGAAGGTTCCTGGCCAGTTCAATTTCCAGGGCCATGTCCGCCAGTTTGAAAGCATTGACTTGGAAGGAACCGATGGAGCGGCCAAATTGTACCCGGGTATTGGCATAATGCAGGGCCATCTCAAAAGCCCCTTGTGCCCCGCCCAGCCCCATGGCTCCGATGGACAACCGTCCTCCGTCCAGGGTGGAGAGCATTTGGTGAAAACCGTCTCCTTTTTGGCCTAAGAGGTTCTCCCGAGGGACGACGCAATCTTCGAAAAAAAGTTCTCCGGTATTGGAGGCCCGCCACATCATTTTTTTTCTCATCTCCCGGGCCGTGAACCCCGGCGCATCTTTCGGCACGAGCAAACAACTCAGTTCCCGTTTTCCATCCTCTTTCATCCCCGTAATAGCCTGGACGATGACCACACCCGTCAGCGAGTTAGCCGAGTTGGTGATGAAAATCTTGGAGCCGTTGATCACCCATTGGTCTCCGTGGAGTTCAGCCCGGGTCTGCGAACCCCCTGCGTCCGATCCGGCATTCGGTTCCGTGAGTCCGAAAGCAGCCAGCATCTTTCCCGCACAAAGTTTGGGAAGCCACTCTTTTTTCTGCTTTTCGTTCCCAAAATAATAAACGGGCCCGATTCCAAGGGAATTCCCCGCAGCAATGGTGGCGGCCTGGGAACCGTCTACCCTGGCCAGTTCCTCAACGGCAATGATGTAAGCAATATACCCCATATTGGAGCCGCCGTACTTCTCCGGCACAAAGCAGCCCAAGAGACCCAGCTCGCCCATCTTTTTGGTGATGGCAACGGAGAATTCCTCTTTTTCATCCAATTCATCAGCAAGGAGAGCAATTTCTTTTTCGGCAAAATCCCGAACGGCCTGCCGGGTTAAATTCTGCTCTTCGGTAAGATCAAAGTTCAGGGCCATGTTTGCACCTCGCCGGTTAAATCTTTTTGCCAAGGTGGAATGCAGGAAGAATGACTCAATATATTTTTTTCCGGATGGGAAGTCAAGAATTTCGTATTCTGGTTCTCTCTCTCTCCTTCCTTGACATTCTTTCCTGAGTCTTATAAACTTTCTTAAAGGGTCTATCCATGTTATTGCTTTGTTTTTATTTAAGTTTCTGAAGGCTCTGGGAATGAAAGAAGGGGGGAGCAGATGAAAAAACTTATTGCGTTGCTAATTCTGACTCTTTTTCTTTTCCCATCTTGGGGGGCTGCAGCCGATTCAATAAAAACAATCAAGGCCAAAAGCTGGGTTAAAGAGGGGCTGGAGTATTTATCCAACCATGAATACGATCAGGCCATAAAAGCATTCACCACGGCAATTACCTTTGATCCCAACCTTGCCAACGCTTACAACAACCGGGGAAATGCTTATGAAAAGAAAAACAATCATGGCCCTCGTCGTAACCATTGGTTTTATTCTTAGCTTCGTAAACTTCAGTTATGGGGGAGCGGAAAAAATAGAAGCTAAAGGCACGGTGGCCAAGGTTGAAGGCCAAACCGTAATTTTAAAAGTCGATAAGGGAGAAAAAATTATAGTCAAGCTGGAAGATGTTAAGGGCATAGAGGTTGGCGATAAGATTGAAATTAAGGATGGAGTCTTTTCCATCTTAGACAAGGCTACCGGCAAGGTCAAAGATACGAGGAAATTGAAGATCGATCGGCCTATATAGAGATCATGAAAGGAACAAACCAAGGGGATCCGTAACCAAGACTGATTCTTAGTTATCTAAAATTCTTATAGGGTGGAGAGGAAAAACTCCACCCTATTTTTTTGCCAACAGAAACTTGATGAACTCGTAAAAAGTCAAAATTTGGATGGCAAAGTAAAAAGCTCTCCGCCTTAGGCGGACAAGACGCGCAAATCCTGAGGAGTGAGGCGTACTTAGAGGTACGCCGCAATGACGAAGGATGCAGCGCAACCCGCCTTAGGCGGACAGATGGACTTTTTACGAAGCCATCAAACTTGATTCCACTTTGAATCCATGATAGGGTCTGAAAAAACTCAGGCAGGGGAATTTGATTATGATTCAAATCCTGGCAGTGGCTGGAAGTCCGGTCAAGGAAGGCAACACCGAAGCCCTCTTAACAGAGGCGCTTAATGTTACATCTTCTGATCCTGAAATCCAAAGGGCGATCTTCAACCTCTCAGGACTGGCTATTACCGGATGTCAGCACTGCAATTGGTGTTTGCGGCACCAAACGCCGGAAAAATATTGTGTGATCTCCGACGGGATGGATAGCATCTACCCTGCCTTGACCAGGTCCGATGTGGTCGTTCTGGCCACACCCGTACACATCGGCCGGATGTCCGGATTGATGGCCAACATGATTGACCGCCTGCGCGTGTTTGTTTATGGCAACGCTCACCGGGGAAAGCTGAAGGATAAAGTAGGGGTGTCCTTGATCGTGGCCTTCCTCCGCCATGGCGGACTGGAAACAACCCTCAGCATTTTGAACAGTACCTTTGCCCTTTTCAACATGATCCCCGCAGGCCGCGGCGGGCTGGTTCTCTCCAGCCTTGACGGGAAAGGAAAGGCCACCAAAGGAATTCGGCATATGGTCCTGGAGGATGGATTTGGCTTATCTTCAGCCAAGGAAGCTGTCCGCCGGGGGGTTGAGATAGCCAAAATTATCCAGGCCGGGAAAAAAGCCTTGAGTATCTCCTCTGATATTCGCTGACGTTCCTTAGTGTCGCGTCTCGAATATTCTTTGACAAAGTCAGACGTGGCCCGAGCGGAGGAGCGATGCGCGCCGTCAAAATCGGCCGGGAAAAAAGTTTATCCTTTTCACTCACTTTATTTCCTCCAGGGATCAAGCGGGGTGGTAATCATTGGATATTGCTTATCAATTAATGGAAGTCATCGCCCCGCTCCATCCCGGGGAAAATCAGCGCCTCATTTTGGCAAGCGCAGCGGTCCTCTGCTCGGCCCCTGTGATAAGTTATGAATTATGAAACGAACTTCCGGGACGCGATATTAGTTTGATCTTCCTTTTTTTGCGCAGAAAATTTTAATTTCCAAACGTGGGAGAAGTCGAAAATGTTAAAAATGCTCTTTACCCCCATCAAAGTCAACCGGATGGAACTGAAAAACCGTATTGTCATGTCGGCCATGCATTTTCTTCCCTCTTGGGACGGGATGCTCCTTCCCCACCACACCGCCTATTTTGGGGAGCGCGCCCAAGGGGGAGCGGCCATGATCATCATCGGAGGCTGCACCATCGATGAATTCAGCGGGGCTGCGGATATGATCAGCGTCCGCGATGATAAATTTATCCCCGGTCTTTCGCAACTGGCCAAAGCCGTTCAGGCCCATGGCGCCAAGATTGCCGGCCAGCTTTACCATGCTGGACGTTATGCCCATTCCCTGCTCATGGGCGGCCGGCAGTCAATTTCTTCCTCGCCCGTGCGCTCAAAATTTACCGGTGAGACGCCGCGCGAACTCAGCATCCCGGAAATCAAGCAAGTGCAGCGGAATTACGCCTTGGCGGCTGGACGCCTGAAGCGCGGGGGGTTCGATGCGGTGGAGGTGATTGCTTCGGCGGGTTACCTCATCAGTCAGTTTCTTTCGCCCCTGGTGAATAAACGTAAAGACGAATATGGGGGAGAATATGAAAACTGCATGCGTTTCGGCTTGGAGGTGGCCCGGGAGGTGCGCCAGGAGGTGGGACCGGATTTTCCGATTATTTTCCGCGTCGCCGGCAATGAGTTCATGGAAGGCGGGTTGGAAAACAAAGAAACCCAAATTTTTTGCCGGGAGTTGGAAAAGGCGGGGGTGGACATGATCAATGTCACCGGGGGTTGGCACGAGACTCGCGTTCCGCAGATTACCATGGGTTTGCCCCGCGGCGGCTTCGTCTACTTAGCCCAGGGCATTAAGCAGGCGGTTTCCATCCCTGTTATGGCCTGCAATCGGATTAACGATCCTCTCCTGGCCGACCAAATCCTCCGGGATGGTCAAGCCGATCTTATCGGCTTCGCCCGGGGGTTAATTGCCGACCCTGAACTCCCGAACAAAACAATAGCCGGGCGTCTCGATGAAATCAATTACTGTATCGCCTGCAACCAGGGATGTTTCGATACCATTTTCGACCGCAAGCCTGTAACCTGCCTGGTGAACGCCCGTGCGGGTGCCGAGGCAAAACTGACCATCGAGCCAGCCACCCGGAGAAAAAAGGTCATGGTGATTGGAGGGGGCCCGGCGGGCATGGAAGCCGCCCGGGTCGCTGCCCTGCGGGGTCATGAGGTCCGCCTTTACGAAAAGAATGAAAAGTTAGGGGGGCAGCTTTCCCTGGCGGCCCTGCCTCCCGGAAGGAACGAATTCCTCACCTTCGTGAACTACCTGCAAAAGCAGTTGTCAAAGTTGAACGTGGCCGTGCACACCCGTACCGCGGTTACCCCCCCAGACGTTGAAGCGCAAAAACCCGACGTGGTCATCGTCGCCACTGGCGCGGAGCCTCTCCGACCCGACATCAAAGGAGTGGACCGGCCCAATGTAGTCATGGCCTGGGACGTCCTGACCGGGCAAGTAGACACCGGGAAAGAAGTGATCATCATCGGCGGGGGGGCCGTCGGGTTGGAAACCGCCCTTTTCCTGGCCCGGAAAGGAACACTCCACCCTGACACTTTGCACTTTTTGATGTTCAACCAGGCAGAGAGTTTTACGACCTTACATTCACTCCTCTACCAGGGGTTAAAAAAAATCACCGTAGTGGAAATGCTGAAATCAATCGGACAGGACATTGGCCTCAGCACCCGCTGGACGATCCGCCAGGATCTTGCCCGTCATTCCGTTAAGACCTTGACCAACGCTAACGCTAAGGAAATCACCGCCGAGGGTGTGATCGTCGATCGCGAAGGAAATGAAATACTTATTCGGGGGAATACAGTCGTCATTGCCACAGGGACCAGGGCCGTAAACGACCTTTATGAAAGGCTCAAGGAACGGGTGTCGGAGATTTACCTGATTGGGGACGCCAAAGCCCCGCGCAAGGCTCTGGAAGCTGTAGCCGAAGGCTTGGCGGTAGGAAGGACCTTATAAATGATTAAACCGCCACGACTTCCTTGACTTCTGGAATCTGGGCTTTGAGCCGCGCTTCTATGCCCCGTTTCAAGGTTAGTTGAGACATGGGACATGAACCGCAAGCCCCCACCAATTTCACCTTGACCACCCCTTCTTGTACATCGATTAATTCGACATTCCCTCCGTCAGCCTGCAAAAAAGGGCGGATCTCTTCGATCGCTTTTTCCACTTTTTCCCGCATAGGTATCTCCTTATAAATACAGTGTCAGTATAACCTTGAGTGTCAATAATTTCCAAATCGCTGACACTGACCCACATCACGGACACTATTTCTTATTCCGGGACGCAAGCCTCCACCGGACAAATATCGGCACAGGCAGCACAGTCGGTACATAATTCAGGATTGATCTGGTATTTGGGATCCCCTTCGCTGATCGCCTCGGCCGGGCATTCTTCCTTGCAGGTTCCGCACATGATACAATCGTCCGTGATTTTGTGGGGCATCTTCCCTCCTCCTTTAAACTTTGATTTTGGCATTAAGCTCTTCTACAATCTCATTGGCATCCTTGTTATGCATCAGGGCTCCGAAACCAATCGTCTCCAGGCGGGAACCCGGACAGTTAAAACACCCTTTGCCGAAGTGCTTCTGAAAAACCTCCCGGGCTTCGGGGTACTTGTCGAGAATCTCGCCTATATTCATTTCTTTGTCTATCCTTCGTTTCCCTTCCGTCATAACCCTCAAACCTCCACAAATTTTATCTGTAATAGACGATTTATCAATGGAAACTTTCCAGTCCAATCGAAAAATTCAAAGCAGCCCGCAACGCTTTGCCCTACCCTATCACTATGGATTACCGGAAAAATGATCTAAATCATGTTTTTCTAAAAGAGTGGTTTGATGGCTTCCTCGAATGCCCGCTTAGGGGTTAACCCGATAAATCTCCGGCAAATCTGGCCCTTGCGGTCGATCAGGAATGTTATGGGGATCCCTTGAATCGGCCCCATACCTGGAATGTTATTGAAAACCTCCAGGACTTCGTCATTGCCCATCAGGTTGACGTATTGCACCCCCATCTTATCCAGAAATCTCTGGACATCAACGGGATTACCCCGGTCCAGGGAAATTCCGATGACCTCCAATCCGTCTTTTTTATATTGGCTGTAAAGTTCATTGAAATAGGGGATCTCCTCCCGGCAGGGCGGGCACCAAGTTGCCCAAAAATTGAGGAGGATCACTTTGCCCCGGAAATCTGCGAAATTTACCTTTTCCCCTTTCAGATCCAAGAGGGTGAAAGGCGGGGCCATCATATCTTCTCCGACACATTCGATTCTTTTAGGCTTGTTTCCGGGAATATCAAATAAGCCGAAAGCCAGGGCCAAAACGAGAAAGAGCACACCGGAAATGATTAATATAAATTGCTTTGATTTCATCTTTTTCATCATAATCGATATCGCCCAAAAAATGCAATCCGGTATCCGGGCTTTCTTAGATGATCGAACAAGAAAGTATTACCCTGCGACTATCTTCTTTTTGTAAAAAGACGGATAAGAAGGCGGTCTGCCGATTGAATTTTTAAGCGGTGCGGGATGGGTTAAGAGCTTTCTTTCCCTTCGGAGATTTTTTGTAAAACCTCAGGCTTCAGAATGAAAATCTTTCCGTTCACAGGCTTGATAATCTTGGTTTTGGTGAACCGGCTCATAACCCGGATGGTTGTCTCCACAGTTGTTCCGGCCATATCGGCCAGGTCCTGCCGGGTCAGGGAGAGGTTGAGTAGCGTTCCGCCCTCCGCAGGAGTACCCAATTTATCGGCTAACTTTAGCAGAATATTGGCGATACGTTGTTCCACCCGGTCCACGGCCAGGCTTTTGATGGCGGCGTGAGCTTCGCGCAGTTGTTGGCCCAACTCCATGATCATCTCCGTGGCCACAAAAGGGTGTCGCCCAAAAAAATATAAAAAATCTTTCCGGGAAAGTTTCAGAATGATCGAAGGTTCCATCGCTTGGGCAGAGGTGGCATAGGGTTTGCGGTCAAAGAGAGAAGCTTCCCCAAACATATCCCCGGGAGCGAAGACCTGCAGGATCACATCTTTGCCGGTATTCGAGTGCTTGACCAGTTTCACCTTTCCTTCTTTGACAATATGAAACCACTCCGGCCCATCGCCCTCAAAAAAGATGTAGTCATGCCGCTGGTATTTTTCCTCCATAAAAAGCCGACTGATTTCTTTCTGGGTGGCTTCCGAAACTGAGGAAAAGAAAATTGATTTTTTTAAAATTTGCAGTCGGTCCATAAGCCCTCGCTCACCGGTAAGTCAAGAATTGGCCTAATATTTATTTTAAAACGAGGGAGGGTTTTTATGCAATAAATTTTCCGAATAGGGAACGATCTTTCTTGAGTCTGCCTCTTGTTGAACTTATACCGGCCAGATGGGCTGGCAGCGGGGGCAATAAAAAGTCGACCTTCCGCCCACTTTTTCCCGTAGGATGGATGCGCCGCAGCTTCGGCAGGCTCCTCCCTCTCTTCCGTAAACCCGAAGTAATTTTTGAAACCCCCCCGCAGATCCGTTGGCATCCACATAGGTGCGGACGGAAGTCCCGCCGGCTCGAATGGCCCCTCGCAAGACTTGGCGCAGAGCATGGTAGAGCCGGAGGAGGATTTTTTCTTCCAACAACTCAACCCGCTGCCGGGGATGAATTTGCGCCCGATGCAGGGCTTCATCCGCATAGATATTGCCCACCCCGGCTAAGAAGTGCTGGTCCAGAAGCATGGGTTTGATCGCCCGGCGCAGGGAACGGACGCGGGCGACGAACTCCTTCGCTGAGATTTCCAAAGGTTCAGGCCCCAAATCAGCGAGCGAATCCAAGTTCTCCCCCGCCCCGCTTTTCTCCACCGAAAGCCTGCCGAATTGACGCGAATCCAGGAAACGAAGCTGCCAAGGGTGGCCTCTAAAGGAAAAAACTACATGCGTATGCTTTTCCATGGGAGCATGCCCCGGGACCAACCTTAGCCTACCCGTCATGCGCAAGTGGATCAGCAAGGTCTTCCCCCTGCTCAGGCGGATGATGATATTTTTCCCCCGTCGTTCCACAAGGAGAATTCTTCTCCCCTCCAGGGAAGAGGCGAAAAACCGCGGCGATTCTTGGACACATTTTTTTAGGTTCACTGCGACCTTGGAAAATCTTAGGTGGGTTAATTTATCCCTAAGTCCGCGAACAATGGTCTCAACTTCTGGTAGCTCGGGCATAAAGATTCCCTTCTTGGTATGAATGATATACCGTAGGAAAGAATGGGGTTTCAAAATGGAGTATGGGGAATCGCCCTCCGCCTTCGGCGCCCGAGCAAAGCCCGGAAGGCCAAGCTTCCGATACCTACCAGGAAGAAAAGGCTGGCGGCGATTATCCAATAGGCATCCAGAGTTCCTCTATCGATCTTATTCACTAAAAGAGAATAAAACAGGGCACTGGGAACCTGCGCGATGCAAACCAACGGAATGAACTCCCAGTAGGCCAAGATCGTTAGGCCCGCGGCGTAACTGATCACATCGAAAGAAATCACCGGGAGGAAACCGAAAAGAAGGATGATATATTTTTCATACCGTTTCAGGGTGGCGTCCGCCGCTTCCAGGTGCACTTTATTCACCAGGCGTTGAACGACCGGCCGGCCCAGGGTTTTCGCGATACCGAAACAGATGATCGACCCTAAGACCGCGCTGCTCCAGGACAAAAGAGTTCCCCAAATGGGTCCGAAAGCTAAGGCGTTCACCACGAAGATGGGAAAGGCAGGGAGGAAAAGGATTACGGATTGAGAGATCATCAAAAAGGCGGAAATCAGCGGCGCCCAAAAGCCAAAAGACAGAATAAAGGTTTTGAGGCGGCCGATGTTTCCGTGAAAGGCCATCCCGTTCATAAAAGCCCAATTCTGGGGCCAATGGACAAAAAGATACACCAACCCGGCGATGATACCGCCGATTGAGCCGACGAGGAAAACGATGACGAAAATTCTCTTCAAACTGCCTTCTCCAGCTTTTTCCCCTTCATTCCGCCAATCGTTTCCACACACATAAGATCTCCCCCAGATGGTACCCAAATTGAACCAGTTCCCATCCTTTCTTCCCTTCTTCGTTAAAGACATCCCGGATGATGTCCGCTGTTTCCTTCGTTGTGTCATGAAGGAGGCACTGTCCTTTGCTATCACAATAAAACGCTGCCTCCCGGATTTCTTCTCCCTGCGTCAAATTCTGCAGCTGGTAACGGGTAATCTGGTATTCCCATTTTTTCATAAAAATCCCCTTTTCTCCCTCTATTATTACCCGATACTATAAAAAGCCTGCGTTCCGGCGAAGACCGCTGCTTCCCCCAGTTCTTCTTCAATCCTCAAAAGCTGATTATATTTGGCCATCCGGTCGCTGCGGCTGGCTGAGCCGGACTTAATCTGCCTAACATTCGTGGCTACGGCCAGGTCGGCAATAAAGGAATCTTCTGTCTCTCCGGAGCGATGAGAGACAACGGCCGTGTATTTGGCCCGCTTGGCCATCTCGATAGCTTCCAGGGTCTCTGAGACCGTCCCGATTTGGTTCAACTTGATTAAGATCGAGTTGGCCACTCCTCTCTCGATTCCTTTGCGAAAAATTTTGGGATTGGTCACGAAAATATCATCCCCGACGATCTGGACCCGCTTGCCCAGGCGCCGAGTTAATTTCTCCCAACCTTCCCAGTCGTCCTCGGCCAGGGCGTCTTCCAAAGATTTTATGGGATACCGTTCCAGTAGGTTTTCGTAAAAATCGATCATCTCTTCGCTGGAAAATTTTTTCTCTTTACCGGTTTTGAAAATATACCCCCCCCCTTGGTAAAAACCGCTGGCCGCTGAATCCAGGGCCAAAAAAACATCTTGGCCCGGTTGGTAGCCGGAGAGGGTAATTGCTTCTATGATTAACTGCAGGGCTTCTTCGTTGGATCCCAAGCGCGGAGCGTAGCCTCCTTCATCCCCCACCGAAGTACTGTACCCTTTCTTTTTCAGGATCTGGCGCAACTGCTGGAAGATCTCCGCTCCCATCCGCAGGGCTTCTGCAAAATTCTTCGCTCCAGCCGGAACCACCATGAACTCCTGGATATCCAAGGCGTTGTCCGCATGGGCGCCCCCGTTGATGAAATTCATCAGAGGGACGGGAAGGTCTCGAGCTCCGGCCCCTCCTAAATAGCGATAGAGGGGAATTCCCAGCGCCTGCGCTGCAGCGCGGCAAGCGGCCATGGAAACGCCGAGGATCGCATTGGCTCCGAGCCTCGATTTGTTTTCCGTTCCATCCATCTCAATCATTCGCCGATCCAAAGCTATCTGATCCAGGGCTTCCAATCCGATTACCTTGGGGGCGATGATCTTGGCCACATTCTCCACGGCTTTGCGCACCCCTTTGCCGTGGAAGCGCTGCGGATCTCCATCCCTGAGTTCCAGTGCTTCCCTTTCGCCGGTGGAGGCTCCGGAAGGGACGGCCGCTCTCCCCTTTGAGCCCCCGGAAAGATAGACTTCCACTTCTACCGTGGGGTTCCCGCGGGAGTCCAATATTTCCCTGGCCTTGACTTCAACGATTTTTGTCATTGCCGGTGCCTCCTTTCTCATCCTCTCTCTTCCCATCATTTTTTACCCATCCCATGATTGGCATCAGTCGGCCGCAAGGAATCATGGTGTAAAGAACCCTTAAATTTTTGGCTCTGCCCACAAGCGATGATACCATGCGGGTACCCGGACCTTGGAGGGACATTCGTCACGAGGAGATAAGGGTTTGATATCAAGCACGGGAGTGCCATCCACCGCATCCAACCCTTGGACCCGAAGTATATTCTTTTTGCGCCCCACTAACTTCACCTGGGTCAGACCGATGGGATTGGGACGGTACTGGGTGCGGGTGGAGAAGATTCCAACCAGGGGAAGGTCCTGGCGCGATTTGGGATGAATCTTTTTCAATTCCCTCGCAGGCTTGCGCAGTCGACTCAACCAGAAAAGGATCAGGAGATGAGAGTATTCTTCCACTCCCTCCAGCGCCTCTTCATACTTCGGTTCGAGGATGATTTCCGACACCACCGATTCCCATCCTTCCCGCCTCATCTTGCGCACAGAGTTCTTCACTTTTCCGATGGGCTTTAGGGTAATGGTCTTCAAACGCCCAATCCTTTCCACACTTTTCTCCCTATTTTGAATATTTTCTTCTCTTCTGGTTAAATATACCACCCTAAATTACCTGTTTCAATATGAAACCACATAGGCCTGCAAAACTTCTCCAGAAAAACTTGACAACCATCCGTCAGGCGTCTATTCTCATCAATGGGATAAGGAACGCGATTCAAGGAACGAAAGGAGAAAAACCCATGAAGGACGTGCAGGAACAGGAAGTAGCCCAGATGAATATGAAACGGATCCAGGAAGGAGCTTTTTTGGTCGTTCAGGCGCATGATCGTAAAAACGTGATGACGATCGGCTGGGCTATGTTCGGGTATATATGGCGAAGATCCACCATGCTGGTCGCGGTCAGGAATAGTCGCTTTACTTATGGCATTATTGAAGAAGCCGATAGTTTTTCGGTAAGCATTCCGACCGGAAATATGCAAAAAGAAATCAATTTCTGCGGATCCAAGTCAGGGAAGAATTTTGATAAATTCAAAGAGTGCCATTTCGGAACTATAAAATCGAAAAAAGTAAGTTCTCCACTTCTCGAGATTCCTGGATACCATTATCAATGCCGAATCATTTACAAAACCCCCATGGATCCGAGGTTCCTGGCCAATGACCTGGAGCAAATCTACCCCGCAAAAGATTATCATACCCTTTATTTCGGAGAGATCACAGCCTGTTCTCTCATCGAATGACCTTGAATCACCTCAGCAAGGGTCCGCAGCTAAAGAACGGTGAAAATCTCCCCTCCCCCACCATCCGTTTTTCAAGGGGGTGGGGGAAGAGGAAGCAATCCTCTAACATCAAAAAAGGTTCTTCTTTACAGCACGGGATCAAAACAAAATACTGACCGAAGAGCAACTGGAAAGGCGTATTCTCCACGGACTTTCTTGCGAGTGGGAAAAAGCCCGATGGCTTTTAAGCCCTTCCCACCGGGAAAGGATGCGTGTTCCTCTGTTCAGTCTCCGGGACGTGAAAAAGCGCTGGGGTTATTGGTCAGGAGAAAAGCGGGAGATCTCCTTGAGCCGCGCCCTTGTTCTCGACCATTCTTGGGATGCGGTGCGGGAAGTCCTCCTGCATGAAATGGCCCATCAAATGGCCGAAGAAGTGCTGGGTGCCCACCACGAACCACCTCACGGCCCTCAATTCCAACTGGCCTGCCACCTACTTCGGGCCGACCCCAAAGCCTCGGGAAATTACCGGCCCTTGGATGAACGGATTTTCCGGGAAACATCCCCTGCTTCCGATAAAATGCTGCTGCGGGTTAAAAAACTCCTGGCCCTGGCCGAGAGTCCTGACCGGCACGAAGCGGACGCGGCCATGGCCAAGGCCCACGAATTGATTGCCAAGTACAATATCGACAAATGGAAACGGGAGGAAGATCGAGATTTGGCCAGCGTTTTCTTAGGCCAGCCCGCCTTGCGTCATTTTCCCGAAGATTATTCCCTGACGAATTTGTTACTGGCCTTTTATTTCGTGGGCGGGATCTGGGTATCGGCTTATGTGCCGACAAAAGGGAAAATGGGCAGGGTTTTGGAGATCAGCGGCACCCTCCCCAACATAAAACTGGCCCATTATGTCTATGATTTTGTCCGCCAGTTTATCCGTTCTCAGTGGACAACCTACAATCACGACAAAGGATTAAACCGCCATCGCCAGACTGATTTTGCCTTGGGTATCATAGAAGGCTTTCGCTTGAAACTCGAATCCACAAGGGCTGAGAGGAAAAAGAATTCTAACCCCTTCACCCTGCTGAAGATGGAAGATCCCTTTTTGAAAAAATACTTCTCCTATCGCTACCCCCATACCGCCAAAGTCAGAGCGGGAAATTCCCTCCGGGACATCAAGGTAATTAAAGACGGTAGGAACGTGGGGAAGAACCTGGTAGTTTTTAAAGCGATCGTGGATCAAGGCAAGACCAGAGGGTTTATGATCGGATCATAATAGGAATTCATTCCGCGCCGGGAAAAGTAACGGTGAGAAGAAGATAGGTTTCCACCCTTGAATAGGAAAGGGTTCCGCCGTACCGATGGATCTCAGGGGGCTTCGGTGCTGGGCCGGATACCGTCCCAGCATTTCAGGCATAGGTCCCCTTTCGGAATTCTTAAAGCATTTACGAATTGATCAATACTATTGTATTTGACCGAGTCGGCGCCGATGTGGTTGGCCACCCAGGCCTCTAATCCTTGCAACTGTTGCAATGAGGTGATGTCCCCGGATCGAAAAAATTGCCGGGCGGCCAGTTCCTCGTAAGAACGGGTGGAAATGCCGAAGTCGCAAGGATACATGAGCGGGGGGCAGGCAATACGCACATGGACTTCTTTGGCCCCTGCTTTTTTTAGATCCCGCACCTTGTGGAGGATCTGAGTCCCCCGGACGATCGAATCATCACAGAGGATAATCCGCCTGTTCTCCACGGCATAACGCAGAACCGAAAGCTTGCGTTTGGCCATCTTTTCCCGGGCATTCTGGGTAGATTGGGTATAACTGCGGTCAGCATAACGGTTATAGAGAAAAACCTCCTGGTAATTAACACCGGAACGCTTATGGTAGCCGAGGGCATGGCCGATTCCAGACATGGGAACCGGCGCCACGATGTCCGCCTCCAGCCCTCCTTCATCTATGTCCCGTTGGGCCAGGCTTTGCCCCAAGTTGTTGCGAGCCTCCTGAACAAAGAGGCCATCGATGATGGAATCGATGCTGGCGGTATAGGCCCATTCGAAAGCGCAATGGGCCTTGCGGGGAGAATCAAGCTGTTGCAGGGTTTGAAATCCTTTATTATGGACCAGGACGATTTCACCCGGTCGCACGTCCCGCACAACGTCCATTTCCAGGTTTTGCAGGGCCCGTGACTCTGAGCTCACCGCATACCTGTTGGCATCCTTCCCAAGAATGAGAGGTCGGAATCCGTACACATCCCGAGTGGCGTAGATGCCCTCCTGGCTCAGAACGACCAAAGAGTAGGCCCCGATAATCTTGCGGGAGAGATCACCGATGCCGGAGACGATATCTCCAGCCTCGATAATGATTTTAGCAATCACCTCGACATTATAGCTGCGGTAGAAAGCATGGCCGCGGTCTTTCATCCCCTCAATGAGCCCGCTGGCGTTAATGATATTGCCGCTAAAGGCCACGGAAATTTCTCCCATCCTTGATTGCCACATCACTGGCTGACGTTCCCTGAGACTCACGTGACCGATGCCCTTGGTTCCTGTCAAGGTCCGCAACTCAGGGTCGGGAAAAGTATTTCCCACCTTACCATAGTGGGTAATTTGATGGATTTTCCCGTCGAAAGTGGCAATACCGCAATATTCCTGGCCCCGGTGTTGCAAAAAATCAATCCCCTGATAAATGTCCTCGACACATTCCGAGGAGGAACAAATTCCAAAGACACCGCAGTTCTCTTGCCCAGATTTCATCTCTCTATAACCTCTCTAATAGAAATGCAGAATACAGAATACAGGAGTCGTAAGTTGGGAGTTGTCAAAACCAGTATGTACTTACTACTCCCAACTCCCACCTCACAACTTTCGTTTCTCTTACTTGATATCCGCATGGTATTTCTGCAACGATTTCGCCCGGCCGTGGCCCTGCCGGACGGCGGCAATCCCTTTCGCTGCCGCAACGGCCGCGGCAATCGTAGTGATGTAGGGAATCTTATACTTAATCGCGGCCTTGCGGATGTAAGAATCATCGTGCGAGCCCAGTCTGCCGATCGGGGTATTGATGACCAGTTGAATTTCCCCGTTTTTGATTCCATCGACAATGTTGGGTCGCCCTTCATGCATCTTGAGAATGGGTTCGGATTCAATCCCGTGTTTGTTCAGGAACCGATAGGTTCCGTTGGTAGCCTTGATCTTGAAGCCGAGTTTTTTGAACTCGCGGGCAACTTCCATGGCACCCCCTTTTTCTTTATCATTTGTCGTAATCAGGACCGTCCCTTGGGCGGGAAGAATCGGCTGGGCGGCTTCTTCCGCCTTGAAAAAGGCCAGGCCGAAGGAATCCGCCAGTCCCAGGACCTCTCCCGTGGAGCGCATCTCCGGCCCAAGAACCGGGTCAACTTCCGGCAACATGTTGAAAGGGAAGACGGCCTCCTTGACCCCAAAATGGGTAATGGATTGGGGTTTGAGGTTTAATTGGGATAATGGTTTACCCAGCATGATCTGAGTGGCGATTCGGGCCATGGGTATGTTGCATACCTTGGAAACCAAAGGAACGGTTCGGGAGGCGCGGGGATTCGCTTCCAGAATATAGACCACATCATTGGCGATCGCGTACTGAATATTCATCAGCCCCACCACTTTGAATTCAATGGCGATTTTTTTCGTGTATTCATAAATCGTATCGAGATGCCGGCGAGGGATGCTGATAGGCGGAATCACACAGGCGGAATCACCCGAATGGATGCCCGCCAGTTCGATATGTTCCATGACCGCGGGTACAAAGGCATCGGTACCATCGGCGATGGCGTCGGCCTCAGTCTCAATGGCATTTTCCAGGAATTTATCGATGAGAATCGGGCGTTCGGGGGTCACACCGACAGCCGCGGCCACGTATTTTTTTAGCATTCCCTCATCATAGACCACTTCCATGCCCCGTCCACCAAGGACATACGAAGGCCTAACCATCAACGGGTAGCCGATCCGTTGGGCAATTTGAATGGCTTCATCGAGGGTGCTGGCCATACCGGATTCGGGCATCGGAATGCCCAGACGGCCCATCATCTGGCGGAACCGGTCGCGATCTTCTGCGAGATCGATGGTTTCCGGCGATGTACCGATGATCCTGACCCCTGCCCGGGCCAGCTCATTGGCGATGTTCAAGGGGGTCTGACCGCCAAATTGCACGATAATCCCTTCAGGCTTTTCTTTCTGGTAAATACTCAACACATCCTCTACGGTGAGGGGCTCAAAATAGAGTTTATCGGAGGTGTCATAATCTGTGGAAACGGTCTCCGGATTGCAGTTGACCATGATGGACTCGTAGCCCTCATCCCGCAGGGTAAAGGCGGCATGGACGCAACAGTAATCAAATTCAATCCCCTGCCCAATTCGATTGGGCCCTCCACCCAGAACCATAATCTTCCGCCTATTGCTTACCCCAACCTTATCCGGCCCATTGTACGTGGAGTAGTAATAGGCTGCGTTCTTTACCCCGCTTACCGGCACGGCATCCCAACTCTGGTTTAGGCCTAACCCGATACGCCGCCCTCGAATATCTTTTTCCGGAATGCTGAGGAGCAGGGAAAGGTAACGGTCCGAGAACCCATCCTTCTTCGCCTGTTTTAGTAAATCATCGGGCAGGTTTTTACCTTTGTGCAGGAGGATCTTTTCCTCCAGTTCCACCAGCTCCTTCATCTGCTCGATGAACCAGGGCTTGATGTAAGTCTTCTTGTAAAGAGCCTCGATAGAGGCTCCCTTCCTCAAAGCCTCATACATGATAAATTGCCGCTCACTCGACGGTTCGGCCAGAAAATCCATCAGTTCATCGAGCGTCCGGTTGTGGAAATCCTTGGCAAAGCCAAGGCCGTAGCGGCCTTTCTCCAGGGACCGGATCGATTTCTGGAGCGCTTCTTTGTAAGTCTTACCGATAGCCATGACCTCCCCGACGGCCCGCATCTGCGTGCCCAGCTTGTCTTCGGCACCGGGAAATTTTTCGAAGTCCCAGCGAGCAAACTTGACCACTACATAATCGCCTGAGGGAGTATATTTATCGAGCGTTCCCTCCCGCCAGTAGGGGATCTCATCGAGGGTCAGGCCAGCAGCCAGCATGGAAGAAATCAGGGCAATGGGGAAACCCGTTGCTTTGGAGGCCAGGGCAGAGGAACGGGAAGTCCTGGGATTGATCTCGATCACCACCACCCGACCGGTTTCCGGATGATGGGCAAACTGGATATTCGTTCCGCCGATCACCTGGATGGCTTCAACAATGTCGTAAGAGTATTTTTGGAGCTTCTTCTGGAGTTCGGGATCGATGGTCAGCATAGGGGCCGTACAATAAGAGTCACCCGTATGCACCCCCATGGCGTCTACATTCTCGATAAAGCAGACCGTAATCATCTGGTTTTTGGCATCACGGACCACTTCCAGCTCGAGCTCTTCCCAACCAAGAACTGATTCTTCAACGAGGATCTGCCCTACGAGACTGGCCGATATCCCGCGGCTGGCCACTGTGCGCAGCTCTTCAAGGTTATAAACCATCCCGCCGCCTGTGCCCCCCAAGGTGTAGGCCGGACGAATCACGACCGGGTAACCGAGCTGAGCGGCGACCTTTTCGGCCTCCTCCACGCTGAAAGCCGGTGCACTTTGCGGCATTGCAATGCCGAGTCGGTTCATGGTTTCTTTGAAAGCAATCCGGTCCTCTCCCCGCTCGATGGCATCAACCTGAACACCGATCACCTTTACGCCATACTTGGCGAGAACGCCTGCCCGGGCAAGTTCCGAGGTGAGGTTCAGGCCGGTCTGGCCACCCAGATTCGGCAAGATGGCATCCGGCCTTTCATTTTCAATAATCTCAGTTAGGGCCTGAAGGTTGAGCGGCTCGATATAAGTTGCATCAGCCATTCCCGGGTCGGTCATGATGGTCGCCGGGTTTGAATTCACCAGGACAATCTTATAACCCAGTTTCCGCAGAGCCTTGCAGGCCTGGGTACCCGAGTAATCGAACTCACATGCTTGTCCAATCACAATGGGGCCGGATCCAATAATCATTATTTTTTTTAAGTCATCCCGCTTGGGCATACAGTTTCCTTTCTTTTTCCTCCGTTGATTCTATAAGTTTTACTTTAAACCAGGTGGATTATTAAAGGAAGGGGCTTGGGTGTCAAGTAAAAAATGATATAAAATATACCAGGCTGCGTAACACTTTAGCTCTTTGAAAAATTTGGCTAAAGTTCAATGCCAAATGCAAAAGTTAAATTGAAAATTTCAAAATAATTAGGGTTTTACAGAAAATTTGCATTTTTCAATTTGCAATTTTCACTTTTCAAAGAAATTTAGCGTGTCTTTTCAAAACGCTAAATTGATACCAGGCCGCTATAATATTGGGCACTTACCAATGCCAGCTCGCTGTTGCTTTTACAAATTTAGATTTTTTAAATTTTTCCCGCTTTGGATTTCACTCCCAAGCCTTTTTAAAAAATTGGGACAAAGCCTCTAACCCATAGATTATATCGGCCCCTAAGTGAACCCGGATGACTCTCCGGCCGTGTTTTTTAAGAGCCTCCAAATCCCCCAAGGCCTGGGCTCGTTTAAAAAGGCCAAAAGTATAAGATGTTCCAGGAATGGCAGCATCCTCGGCATCGTCGGCAGTCAGTTGCAGGAACAGGCCCGTGTTCGGACCTCCTTTATGGAACTGTCCGGTAGAATGCAAGAAACGGGGGCCGTAGCCCAGGGTTGTGGCCAAACCCAGCCGGTCTCGCAAGTGCTTGCGCATGGTTTGTAGGGCCTGGGTGATCGGGGGCCCTTCGGGCAGGTACGCTTGCAGGGCAAAAAAATCGCCCGGCCGCGCTTGGGCCAAAAATGTTTTAAGTAGGTCTTTGGCATTCTGGGCTTTTTCCGTCGTATAGAAGCTCAGGGGCCCTTCTTTTAAAGTGGCCGTCACCTCAGGCAATTTCCCGTCCTGGCGGACCCGATCCAGCAGGCGGTTCGTGTTGTCCTTGCTCTCTTGCACATTGGGCTGGTCAAAGGGATTAATCCTCAGAATGGCCCCGGCAGCAGCCGTGGCCATCTCCCAGCGAAAGAACTCCTGTGCCAGATCCAGGCGATCACTCATCTGGATGGTTACCACTGGCTGGCCGGCTTTCCGTAATTCGTCGATCAATCGTTCCAGGTTTACATCCACTTCATCCTTCAGCCGCATGTAGGTAAAAAGCCGATCCTTCCCGAAGGCTGAGGGAAAACCAAGGGGTTCATGGTCCACAGGCAAAACCCCCGTTCCTTCCTTGCCTGTACTTTCTGCCAGGAGTTGTTCCAACCATAACCCTAAGGTGGCGATGGATTCCGGCATCAATAAAGTTAATTTGTCCCGCCCGCGGAGAGCCAGTTCGCCCATCACTGCGCCCAGGATCACTCCGGGATTTTCTTGCACCGGTACGGAAGGGCCACATGAATGGGCCATCTGCTGGGCACGATGCAGTAATTCGGCAACGTTAATCCCCATTAAGGCTACTGGCACCAGTCCGAAATGGGATAGGGCGGAATACCTTCCGCCGATGTCCGGAAAGCTTAAAAAAGTCCGCCGAAATCCCCGTTCCTGAGCCAGCTTCACCAGCGGGGTACCCGGGTCAGTGATGGCCACAAAGTTCTCTCCGGCCCGATTGCCTTTGTAAGCCTCAACTTTTGCATAAAAATATTCCCCGAAGGCCAGGGGTTCTGCAGTCGTTCCCGACTTGCTGGCGATGATAAAAAGAGTCTCCCCGACTGAAACTTCTCTCTCGATTTTGAGGATCGAAACCGGGTCCGTAGTATCCAGGACAGTTAGGGGAAGGGCCTCCGGGGACTGTAGGAATATCCGTTGAAAAGTCAGGGGTGCCAGACTGCTGCCCCCCATGCCCATATGTACTACATGACGGAAGCCGGCGGCCCGTATCTCAGCGACGAATTTAGAAAGGTCGTGCAGGCTTGCTTCCATTTTCTCGGCCACATGCAGCCAGCCTAGAGCATTACGGATACCCTTCTGGTTCTCTGGGTCTGCCTTCCAGGGGCTGGGATCCTTCCGCCACAGACGCAGGCTGAATTGCTCCCCTTCCAGGCTGCGGAGTCGCTCCCTGACCGCGGCCATATGACCGCCTATATTCAATATCTGACCGGTCATGAATTTTTCTTTCCTTTCCGTTCCCCCTCATTCTCCAGCGCCGCGATTTTATTTAAACGGCGTCGATGACGCTCTGTCCCGATGAAACGGGCAGTTAAAAAAGCTTGGATCAGGTCCCAAGCCAGCGCGAATCCTGTTACCCTTCCCCCGAGGCAAATTACGTTCATGTCATCATCCTCTACCCCTTGGTGGGCAGAAAATACGTCCAGAATCAAGGCCGCCCGCACACCCGGAATTTTGTTGGCAGCTACGCACGCCCCCACTCCGCTGCCGCAGACGGCTACTCCCCGGTCCACCTCTCCCCTGGCGACAGCTTTAGCCATGGGGGTGATAAAATCAGGGTAATCATCCGCCGGATTCAGCTTTTGAGCTCCAAAGTCCACCACCTCGTAATCCGCCGCCCGTAATGCCTCGGCTATCTGCTCTCTCAAATCAAAACCCCCATGGTCTGCCGCAATCCCCACGCGCATTATCTTTATCTCCACAAAAATATTTTGCCTCAAGTTTTCTGAATGGAACGCATGGCCAGAGCGGCTGCCCCGACGACGCCGGCATCATTATGCAGGCGAGACAATATGATTTGCAAGGATTCGGTGGCCGTCTTCAAAGCCTGCTGTCGTACCCCCTGGGCAATCCGGTCGACAAGTTCCGGCAGTCCTTCGATCACCCCTCCGCCCAGGATCAAGCGACAGGGGTTAAAGGCATTAACCAGGCTCACGGCTCCGGCGATGAGGGCTTTTGTTGCTTCGTCGATAATATGGAGCGCCAGGGGATCTCCTTTTTGGGATGCCTGGGCAACGATTTTGGCCGTTACCGCTTCCAATTTTCCCTCGGCTATCTCCAGCATGGAAGCGCCAGCATTTGGATCCGCCGCAATCAATTCCTGGGCGTTCTGGGCAATGGCCCAGCCACCTCCCAGAGCTTCCAGGCAGCCCCGGTTTCCACATCGACAGGGCGGGCCGTTCAGGTCAATGGTTATATGACCAAGCTCACCCCCGCTGTTACTGCAGCCGGATAGCATTTGCCCACTGCTCACGACTCCCCCTCCAATGCCAGTTCCCACGAAGAGGCAGATAAGGTCAGCGCATCCCTGACCAGCCCCATGAAGCCACTCACCCCAGGTGGCCGCCCGGACATCGTTGGTAACGGCGACCGGAAGGCCCAGGGCTTGTTGTAGGTCCTCCTGGAAAGGTTCATCGTGCCAGCCTAAGTTTGGGGAAAAACGCACCGTACCACGCAGCGAATCAATTTGGCCGGCCACACCCACACCTATCCCAACCGGTAATGGGCTGGCGCTATTTTTTAGGGCTTCTATGGCCGCAACCAGATCGGCTTTTACCGCAGCTGGACCTCTATGCGCCTGGGTGGGGCGCCGAGTTCTTTGGCGCAGGTTCCCGTCTGCATCTACCCGGGCTACCTCTATTTTGGTACCCCCTAAATCAACTCCGATGGCCCATAAGTCTGATGAATCCATGATCGGTTTCCCCGAAGGGATAAGTTTTCATCATCCCATTTCAAAGGTTAAATTTAACTTTCCAATCCCTTCACCCCTTTTTTACTACGGGGGCCGTAGGGGGCCTTTCATCATCGGTGGATGTGAAAGAGCCATGGGGATTTAACAAATATAAATAAGTTTACCATGGTGTCCATAAGCTTCACAATGCTTGATTCGAAAAACATCATATCTTCCTTTCCACATTTTTCCTAATTGTACACCTAAATCCCAAATTATTTTATCCGGTATGGAAATTGAGTGTCCACACAGCAAATTTTACTTGCCCACCCCCAGTTTTTTTGGGTGGTTACTTTTATTGTGGTTCGGGCGGGGAGGTCCCGCCAAG
>JAURYC010000275.1 GCA_030654105.1 Deltaproteobacteria bacterium | reverse complement strand
GGAAGTGGAAAAACATTTGCAACCTCTTATTCAAGAAGGAAATATTTGTCTCCAACCTATTGCTCAAGACAGGGTGCAGTGGGCATGGGCCGAGAATTGAATGCCCCAATCCCAAAATATGTAAAAATCAAGGCCTGATCTGACGAACACTATCAATTTCTTTTTGAAGTCCTGTTTTTAAGTCATCCCCGAGAATGCAAGACCAAACGGAAATCAATAATATGGGGTGAATTCTGGCCTAATTTTTTGTTGACTTATCTTCTATCGAAGTCCGAAGAGGCCGGGAAGGTAGAGGGAGAGAGAGGGAATATAGGTGATCACCAGCAGGCCAGCAAATTTCGTAGCCCCTTCGCTCCAGGGATTTGTCGGCCCCACTACGAGGCTCAGCTTGTATTCGGGTTTGTAAGATGCAGCATTGAGGATAGATGCCAAAGCGGAGGTCAGACTCAGCCCCCGAAGGGTAAGGATGATCGCAGTTTCATCGGAAGAAAAAAAGAAGGAGGGAACCGATTTTTTGGAGTTGGAAGATTTTACAATCGAACAAACACAAGGCCGCCAAGGGAATGACAAAGAATCCAATGATGAGAGCGATTAGAATATATTGGATTAACTTTTCTTTGGGGCCGGAAGCAAACATAAGACTTCTTCTTTGTTAAATTGCCCTGAGAAGGTTATATTCTATAGCTTTTCTTTGAATCCCTCAATAGTAATTTTCCCTAAAAAAGAGGGTTCAAAGAATTATGAATATCCCTTCAGTTCTCCCTCAAGCCGCTTTTCCAGTTCTAAAGGAGACACCCGCCCTTCGGCCACGACTTTTCCGTTGATCTCCAGGACGGGAACACGGGATCCGAAGCGTTCCTTTAAAGCTGGCGAACGATCAACGTCCACCCGGCGGAAATGAATTCCCCTGCAGTCAAGTAGCGGTTGTAACAGTAATGCGAACTCCTCACAAAGGGAACATCCTTCCCGGGTGTAGAAAATCGGTTCGAGATTCAAGCCGAGATACAGCAAACTTTCGCGGTAAGCCTGCACGGAATTCTGCACCACTACCCGCAGCGTGGCCGCCACGGGCACGGCTACCACAATACCCGGCAAGCCGAAAAGCTCACCCCCCAGGAGCAACGCCACCAGGATCCATACTGGGTGGAGGCCAACTCTTTTTCCTAACAAACGGGGGGTGAGAAACCAACCGTCCATGCTCTGCGCCACGGCAAAAGTTACCAGCACGCCAATTATGTGCCTGAAATCCTGGTATTCCACAAAAGTCAGGAGGGAAGCGGTTCCTAATCCGAGCACGAAACCCAGGTACGGAACTAACGAGAACAACCCGGCTAACGGGCCGATCACCAGCGCTAACGGCGCGCGCACGAGCAGAAGGCCAGCGGTGTACATGACTCCCAGAGCCAGGGCGACCAGCAATTGGCCACGAAGGAAGTTCTTTAAGACCTGGTTTACTTCCAGAACTACTTTTTTCACCGCCGGTAGCACGGGCCGTGGCACGAGAATCTGCAGGGCACTTATAAACTTGCGAAAGTCCATGGTTAGATAGGCCGCGATAACCGGAATGAGAACGAGGTTCAAAAGAGCGCTAACAATACCGACCGCAGAACCGATGATTCCCGTAAGCCAACCGACCAGCCGCTGGGCCACCGAAGGAAGGTTTTCCTGAGCCCATTGCGTAAGCCGTTCCTGCAACAGAGCGTATGCTTCTGGATAACGTTGCTCCAGGTCTACAAGCAGAGACCCAACGTATTTTTCTATTACCCCGCGCCAGGCGGGGATCTTTTTTCCGATAAACATCAGTTCATGCACGATCGCCGGCAGGAATACCAGGAATATCAAGGATAGTAAGCCGATAAAAAGCAACAGAACCAGCAGGAAACCGAGGATTCGGGGGAGATGGTGCTTTTCAAAAAAAGACGCCAGAGGATGGGAGATGTAGGCGACCAGGAAAGCAACCAGGACGGGAAAGAGAACACGCGACCAGGCAAAAAGAACTCCACCGGCAAGGACGATGCCTCCGACGACCAATAGCATGCGCCAGGTGTTGCCCTGTCTGATTTCATCGTTACTGTTTACCGCTATCACTGTGTTTGGAAAATATAGGAGCTGAGGCCTAATGTCAAGGGAAAATAGTTCGGAGTGATGAGTTCGGAGTATTAATTTTTAGCTCCGAACTTTAAACTCCGAACTCCGAACTTCAACCCCCTTTGAACCCTATTTTCAGGTTTGCTTTGGCCGCTGCTGCAAGGATTTAAGCCATTCGAACCACAGAACGCTGACCCCCCCGGCTCCCAGGCAGATCAGCAGGTCTGTGGGGTGTAAAAAGGAAAAGTGGAAGAGGGTACGCAGGAAGGGAATGTAAAGCACCAGGCCGAGGAAAACCAGCGCACCTCCGAACACCCATCTCAAGGCCGAATTGGCCGAACGCAGCGTTGACCGGATGGAACGCGACCACGAGCGGTTGGTAAAGATCAAAGCAAGGTTGGCCACGATCAGGGTGGTAAAGGTTAGGGTGCGGGCATCTGCTTCGCCCTGTCCCCGAAATAGGGCGATGCTGAAGACCACCAACAGAATGCCCAACACACTCAGCCCTTGAAGCAAACTCAGGACAACGGTCCGCCTGCCAAACAACGGCTCTTGGGGGTTGCGGGGCGGGCGGTTCATGATGTTCGTTTCCTCGGGCTCTGCTTCGAAGACGATCGAGCAGGCAGGGTCGATAATCAATTCCAGGAAGACAATATGGACGGGGAAGAGGACCAGAGGCCATTGAAACAATACGGGTAGCAGGGACATTCCGGCAATGGGCACGTGGATGGCAAAGATGTAGGTCATGGCTTTTTGGAGGTTGTCAAAAATCCTCCGCCCTAATTTAATAGCCTGGACCATCGAAGAAAAATCATCGTCCAGGAGCACCAAGGCTGAAGCCTCGCGGGCCACATCCGTTCCTCGGCCCCCCATGGCGATGCCGATGTGGGCTGATTTCAATGCCGGGGCATCATTCACCCCATCCCCGGTCATGGCCACGATTTCTCCATTGGCCTTAAGGGCGTTTACCAATCGAAGTTTCTGCTCGGGCACAACGCGGGCAAAAATGTTTACGGTTTTCACCCGGTTTTGTAATTCGGCGTCGTCCATCCTGTCCAGTTCAGGCCCGGTGATCACCTGGTCCGCCGGCATCAGACCTATTTGCCGGGCGATGTTCTGGGCTGTGCCGGGGTAGTCCCCTGTGATCATGGCTACTCTCATCCCGGCGGTATAACATTCCTGAATGGCGCTGGCCACTGACGGGCGCAGCGGGTCATCCAAACCCACGAGTCCCAAGAACTCAAATTTAAAGTCGTGTTGCTCGCCAGGTAAGGGGGCTTTTTGAAAGTGGGCTTTGGCTATACCGATAATGCGCAGGCCATCGTTCGCCATGGCCTGGACGTTGTGGGATAGGGCTTCGCTTTGGGCCGCGTCCATATGGCATAAATCGGCAATCGCCTCAGGGGCCCCCTTGGCAGCAACCACGTACCTATCCTGGTCAGGGGTTTTATGAACGTGAGATAAGGCCAGCAGGTTTTCGGACAGGGGGTACTCCTGGATCACGGTCCAGTCATCATGAAGGTGTTCGGTGCGGTTGAGAGTGTAATATCCCAATTGCCTGATAGCCTTTTCCATGGGATCAAAAGGATTCCTCTCGCTGGCCAGAATGCTGAATTCGAGAACCTCGTGAAAATTTTCTGGTAGAGGCCGGTCGGGCTGTTGGCTTACATCATAAACCTCATCTTGGGCAAAAATCTTCCGTACCACCATACGGTTTTGGGTTAGCGTACCTGTTTTGTCCACACAAAGCACAGTAGCGGAACCGAGGGTCTCCACCGTGGGTACGCGGCGGGTAAGCACCCTTTTACGAGATATACGCCAGGCGCCCAGGGCAAGGAAGATGGTCAAGACAACTGGAAATTCTTCCGGCAGCATGGCCATGGCCATGGTAATTCCGGCTAAAAGCCCACCGAGCCAATCGCTGCGGGTGGATCCATACACGATGATCACCAAGGCGCAAAGGGACAATCCCACAATAGCCAGAATGCGAACCAAACGCCGGGTTTCTCTTTGGATGAAGGTTTCTTCCGGCACCACTTTTTGTAAAGCCTTGCCGATTTTGCCGATTTCCGTTTGGATGCCAACGGCCATCACGCGGGCGATACCCTGGCCCTTTACAATCAGGGTGCCGGAAAAAACCAAAGGGAGATCATCACCTCCGGGGCGGCTCATCGGGGCAGATCCACCCCAGGCAACTTTGCGGACAGGTACCGATTCACCGGTCAACAGGGACTCATCAACCAAAATATTCCTGCACCAGAGGAGCACGGCATCGGCAGGGACGCGGTCGCCTTCGTTTAAAACGAGAATATCGCTGCGAACCACTTCCCGGCCGGGAATTCTTTTTTGTTGGCCTTCGCGGATAACCAGTGCCCGCGGGCTGGTAAGGTCCCGTAGGGCCTCCAGGGCGCGTTCGGTTTTCCGGTCCTGGTAGATGGTGATGCCCATGACGACGAAGACAAAGCCGAGCAACATCAGGGCTTCCCGCACATCTCCCAATAAAAGGTAAATTGCCCCACAGGCGACCAGCAGGAGGAACATGGGCTCACGGACCACTTCGAGCACGATGGCCAAGATGGACCGCCGCTTTGTGGAAGGGAGTTCGTTATATCCTTCTTTTTGCAGTTGATCGGTAGCTTCGGCCTCGGTAAGGCCGGAGATGGAATGAAGGTCAAATTCTTTCATGGTTCAAAGGCATTCGCGGGGGAATTCGACTCCCGCTGTGTAGCAGAGGGGCATATCGGGAATCATTTGGTATATGTGTACCCTAACCCCTGGATTCACGGATATCTGCATATAGGCATCCCGCTGACTCAGGCCATACTCTTCCACCAGCCATGCCATCAGGATAAAAATCGCCTTGGTCACGGCATGCTCGAGGGGCCGGGAATTGTAAAGGGCAATCAGGCTGTGGGGGGTTTCGATGCGGGGGAAGGGAATCTTTTTGCCGGGGATAACTTCCACGGCAAGGGTAACCTCAGCTCTGGTCTCGGCGGCGACTCCTGAAAACTCCGTATCTCCCTGGGAGGCGTGCACGTCTCCCACGAAGAGAAGCCCCCCTTCATTTTGGCTGTTCACGTAAAAGGTGTTTCCAGGTTTGATATCCCGGCAATCGATATTTCCTCCTCCGATTCCCTGGCCATAGATACTGGTGATCACTTCGCGCTCGGGGGCCACGGCGATCGTCCCGATGAAAGGGGTAACCGGCCAGCAGACCTTGTCGTTAAACCAGATTTTTCCATCCCTCATCGTGCCGCTCCGGCCGGGTTCATGGCGCAAAACATGGGTCCAAGGTGCAGCCGCTTCCGACCATTGGTATGAATCGTGAATCGGTCCCCGGCGGGCTGCAAAGGTAAAGCTCTGGTCGCCGGCCACCAAAATATCTTCAATCTTGATTCCCAGAAGATCTCCCTTATGCACCCCTTCGATATAAATCGGTCCCGCGACTGGGTTCGCTGAAGGAGGCCAGGTTTCGTCGATGAAGGGCCGGTTCAAGGGGGATTGTCCTTCTGCACGAAGGAAGCCACTGGAGGCGTCTTCCGTTTCCAGGATAAATTTTTCTCCCGGAGCAACGCGTAATGGAGGAGGAAGAGATCGATCGAAGACATATACTTTGGCTTGCTCTCGTGATAACCGTTTCATTGCCTTGCCCTTTCCAATTTATAAGATATCCATCCCCGGATACACCTTGAATTTGAGGTGTATGTTATAATAAAAGAATGTGTTGCTCAAGGGAATTTTTAAGAAATCTTTGTCAATGGGAAAAATTGAAAAGTGCTTTGTTATTACCTGTTGTTGAAATAGATCTGGTATAATAATAAAAAAGGAACCTGCCGTAAGTT
>JAURYC010000274.1 GCA_030654105.1 Deltaproteobacteria bacterium | reverse complement strand
GCACTTGATATTCTTTGTTATTCCGGTGTTCTCACATCTCAGGGCACCGTTAAAATCGCAGAGCGTAAAACTGGCCCGCGATACATGGTTCATCTATCTCTTCTATTTACCGAGAAAGCATTTTCTGCGCCTAACTTTGCTGAAGCAATGACGTCTCTAAGTTTAACAGATTATCGTGAGTTCAGCAGTAACGACAGACAAATTGAAGCGTTCCTCGCTTCGTTGAAGGAGGCGGTCGACAAATGTCCGAACTGCTCAACGGATATTCCTCCTAATGCAAAATTCTGTTCGGAATGCGGTACCAAGGTAGAAACTACTTCCATAATAAGCGTCCTTTTGGAGGAGCCGGTTTCGGCCCTATCCATTAGTGAGCGCTTAAGGCTTAGAGTGGAACCACTCTATCCCCGTGTTGGTGACGTAATCCATGCTAGCCGCGAGGATATTATGAAGATAAAGTGGATTAAGGAAGTACGGTCCAGAATAATAAAAAATGCAGCAGAAGAGTTTATTTCCGGCTAGTTTAAATATAGCCCATAGCCGGGGGCACCTGGCGAATGGAATGTTGAAAGCAGCGGGACGCGGAATGGGGTCGGGCATAACTAATTAACTTTTACGACTTTCTTATTACGAATCAGATTTTTCTCCAAGATTTCCACACGATGAGCAGCCAAATTTGATTTTCACGGTTATTTTACATAGTCTGCAAGCCAGGCAACATACCTTTTAAAACCTGTCTTTCCTGCAATTTCCACGAGCTTTCGATCGGCGGTCACCAAAGTCGTTTCATGGATTTTCGGCAGGCTGGTAATGCATCAAAGGAGGGAGGAAGCATAAGTAATTAACGCTATTACACACACTGCAACCAAGGCCGCACCAAAAAATTCCCTCGCGGATATTACGTTTCTCCTCCATGGATCAGCACTCCTTGCTGAGAGGCAGGGGGGGTCAAAAGTCAACGGAGGAACTTCCCAGTGCCTTTGTCAAATTGAAAGTTTAACTTTCCATCAGCCAAATTAATTTTTACGCGGATTTGAGGCGCCGGTGGGGGTTGGATGGAGCAGTCTTCCCGCCTCACGGAGCTGGATTGTCTCTCTTTTTTAGCTCCTCAATCAAGAGGGGGACCACTTTACGAAAATCGCCCACGACTCCCAGGTCGGCGGTTTGAAAAATGGCCGCTTGGGGGTTGTTATTGATGGCGATGATTATTTTGGCATCCTGGATTCCCACTACGTGCTGGATCACGCCGGAAATGCCTACGCCTATGTAAAGTTTTGGACGGATGGTCTTGCCGCTTTGGCCGATCATTTGGCTTTCGGCAATCCAGCCTTCATCGAGTGGTGGGCGCGTGCCGCCCACAGCTCCTTGCAAATTTTCAGCCAGCCTTTCCAACAACTTCCAATCTTCCCGGCTTCCGATCCCTGCCCCGCCCGCTACAACTATTTCAGCCTCTTCAATCGACTGCATAGGTTTCTTTTCCCATTGTATCTCCACCACCTTTTGGTTTTCATCCTCAAGCTTGATCTCGACGGAAACGTCTTCAATCGTTCCCTTTTTTTGCCGAGGCTCGCCCCTCCGGAAAACGCCAGGCCGAACCGTGGCCATCTGGGGGCGGTGATTCTGGCAGAGAATGGTGGCCATCACTTTTCCACCAAAGGCAGGAACTACCTGCATGAGTTCGCCCTGGTCGTTGATATCCAGCTGGGTGCAATGAGCGGAAAGTCCGGTATTTATGCGGGCCGCTACGCGCGATGCCAGGTCTGATCCCAAAGAAGTAGCCGGCAGCAAAAAAAATTCCGGTTTCTTCCGGCGGATGAGCTCACAAACCACCCGCGTGTAAGGAAGCGTCAGATATTTTGCCAAACTAAAGTGATCTGCTAAAAAAACCCGGTCGGCCCCGTAAACCAGAAGCTGCTCGGCCAAAGCCTTTACGCCATGTCCCAGGAGAAGGGCACTGATTTCTGTCTCTCCCTTCTTGCTTGCTAAGATTTTTGCTGCGCTGAGAAGTTCCAGGGAGATTTCAGAAAGGCAGTTTTCTTCCTGTTCAGTAAAAACCCAGATCCCTTTCCATTCATCTAATTTATCTGCTGGCATGTAATAAAATCCCCAAAAATATTCACCACAGAGACCACAGAGAACGCCGAGAAAAATTTAATGTAACCGCTAAAAAAATACCGGCGCCAAAATTTTAATAAAGTTTTTGTTTTTACAATTTATCTGGTCCTCGGTGTCCTCTGTGAACTCTGTGGCAAAAAGGATTTAACCGAGGGCTTGGCGGATCTTGCGGATGATTTCTTTCACCATCTCCTCAGGTTCGCCGCTGATCATTTCCACCTGGCGTTTTATCTCGGGCAGAAAGATGCCGCCGGTCTGGGTGGGAGAACCCTTAAACCCCACCTCATCCGCGGAGATGCCCAAATCCGCGGCAGACCAAGTGATAAGGGGTTTGCTCTCCGCTTCGATTACTCCCAAGAGCGACGTAAAACGCGGGGTATTGATCTCCCGGGTCACGGTGAGGAGGGTAGGAAGCCGGCTTTCTAAGATCCGGTAACCTAATTCGACCAAACTCCTTGTGCGTATCTTACCTCCCTCAATGCTTTCCACCGCAACTACCTGGGTTACGTTGAGAATGCCCAGGAATTCGGCCAGCTGGGCCCCTACATGTCCGGTCGAGCCATCTAAGCTGTAGCTTCCGCAAAGGATGATATCGAAACTCCCGAGCTTAGCTATGCCTCGGGAAAGCACTAAAGAGGTCGCCCAGGTATCGGATCCGGCAAAAGCGCGGTCACTCAGCAAATATCCTTCATCAGCACCCATGGCCAAAGCTTCCACCAGGTTATCTTTGGCCGAAGGAGGTGCCATGGCCATGGCCATCACTTTTCCGCCGTGCTTTTCTTTAATCCGCAGTCCTTCTTCTAAGGCTCGTTTATCCAGCGGACCGAGGACGCTGGGAATCCCTTCCCTTTTCAACGCCTTGGTCACTGGGTCCAGTTGAATGCTATCCCAGTGCTTGGGGTCCGGCGCAGGCTTGAGACAGACAATGATATTCATTAAAAAATTTCGCCACAGAGAACACAGAGATAAGTTTAAGGTAAAATCTCGAAAAAGAAATACAACAAGGAATTTAAAGCCAAAAAAAATTATGGCAGTTTTTGTTTTTCAACTTCATATATTACTCTGTGTTCTCTGTGCCCTCTGTGGTTAAATTGTTTATTTAAACGACGTCAGGGCTTTGCGGGCCATGACGATACGCTGAATCTCGGAAGTACCGGCCGAGGCAATGAGGATTTCGGCATCGCGGTAATAGCGTTGAACCGGGTACTCCATCATGTAACCATAACCCCCGTGAATATCCACCGCCCTCTTGGCACAACGCACCGCGGCTTCTGTAGCATAGAATTTAGCCATGGCCATATCTACGTCACAACGGATTTTTTGATCCTTCATCCAGGCCGCCCGGTAGGAAAGGAGGCGGCTGGTCTCTAAATCCATATAGATGTCCGAGATCATCCATTGGATGGCCTGATGCTGGCTGATCGGTTTTCCCCCCAGGATTCTTTCGTTGGCAAACTTAACGGAGGCTTCCAGGCAGGCATTGATCACCCCCAAACCACAGCCAGCCATCCCAGCCCGGCCTACCTCGCTAATCGCTGCCATGGATATTCTTAAGCCATCTCCCTCATTCCCCAACAGGTTCTCCCTGGGAACGAAGCAATTGTCCATGGCGATCTCACCGGTGTTACACCCGTGGAGACCGAATTTTTTCTCCTTCCGCCCTAATTTAAAGCCGGGGAATGATTTCTCCACGATGAAGGCGCTGAACCCTTTGGGCCCTTCACCGGTTTTGGCCATAATGGTAATCGTGTCGGCTACATGGCCGTGGGTGATGAAACATTTTCTTCCATTGAGAACATAGCTGTCCCCTTGTAACTTGGCCGTGGTCTGTATACCCGTAGGATCAGAGCCACCGGTGGCTTCGGTAACTGCGATGGTTGATAGCCGTTCCCCCTTAGCCAGGGCCGGAAGATATTTTTTCTTCTGGGCTTCATTGCCAAATTCTATGATGGGAACGGTTCCCAGATGAAATATCTGCAAGGCCATCGCCATGGCGGCGGAAACTCGTCCCACCTCTTCCAGCATGATCATGCGCGCGAGATTCCCGAAAGCCGTTCCCCCGAATTCCTTGGGAATCAGGATGCCCATATACTGTTGCTTCCCCATCTCCTTATAAAGGTCCCAGGGAACTTCGTCGGTCTCTTCCATAGGCTGCACTTGGGGAGTTATCGCTCCTTCAGCAAACTCCCTGACGCTCTTTCTTAATAATTCGAGTTGCGCTGACAATTGAAAATCCATTTTTTCCTCCTTAGCAAGTGGGGTTAAAAATTTTCTTTTTTATGCCGGCGAGGCGATGTGACGGATGCTATTTTATATCATTTCGGTCCATAGTTGACAAGAATTCTATAAAAAAAGAGGCAAGAAGAAAAGGGTTTTCCTTTTCACTCTTGCCTCTCGCCTCTTACCTATCGCCTATTACCTATTGTTCTCCTTCGGCCGGTTTATCGGCCCCTTCTTTTGTTTTTTTCTTCCGGAGGTAAAAACGGTAAGCGAAAAAACCGATGCCGCCGATAACCACAAAAGTCAAGCCACCTCCGTAAAGGATACGCAGGATATAAGGGATCGGTTGATCGGCGAAAGACATTTTAAAATGAATCGGGCCCAGGAGGAGAGGGCTTGATAAAGACCGATCGTGGCATTGCACGCAGGAGGGAGTAGCCCCCTGTTTCTGGGGATGACCGGTATTTTCTGGATGACAGTTGGCGCATCCTTGCGTATCATACCGATCGGCCAAATTAACTTTCCGGTGGCCCATCAGGCGGTAAGTGGCCAGGGTTGCCAGGAGTCCTTCCGGAGATCTGGCCTCTTCATGGCACTTGACGCAGACACCCGGTAAACGTGAAGCCTGCACCGGCGATTGAGGATCTATAATCTTCCGCATATAGTGGGAAGTATGGCAGTCTTGGCACTGGGGAGCACGCTCCTGGCCGCTCTCCCAAACCATGCCATGCGTAGTCTTTTTATAGGTTTCCACCTGATCCGGGTGGCAGGATGCGCATCCCACTTCCGGGAACCCTGCTGCCGGGTGAAAGGTAGGCTTGGCTTCCTGATGGCAATCCATGCACCCCATCCCAGCCGCGCCATGGACAGAAGCCTTGAAGGCTTCCTCGTTAACGTAAAGAGAGAGAAGCGATCCGTCTTTTTTCCCTTTGCTGAGCCTGGGGTTCTTGTGGCAATTCAGGCAATCGGCATTCTCTGCCGCTTGTGCTGTCGTGGCCCAGAAAAGAAAGAAAGTAAAAAACGGGAGCAGAAACCACCTTGCTTTGCACCCGCCTTGCCGCTGCCCACTGCTCATTTCATCAACCATCCCTTTCTTGTCTTGCAATACCTTCCTATAGTTTGTCATTCTGGGCTTGACCCGGAATCCAGTATGTTCTCTGTCCGCCTGAGGCGGACCGCTTTCGCGGGAGTGACGATTTATTTTGATTTATTTATGCCGCTCTTTTATAAATTCTCCGAACTCCAAACTCTTTACTCCAAACTATTTATTCCGCACTCCGCATTCGCCATTCCGCATTCAAACCGCTCCGAACTCATTACTCCGAACTACATGGCCTTCTCCACCAGTTCGCTCAGGTCGAAGGAAGTCATTGATTCTTCTAACCCCTTCTCCTTGATTCCATCCCCGAGCATGGTCAAACAGTAAGGGCAAGCTGTTCCGACGGATTCCGCCTTGGTCTGGACTGCCTGCTCTGTACGCATCTGGTTGATGCGCGTTCCGATTTTCTCCTCCATCCACATCCGTCCGCCGCCGGCTCCACAGCAGAAGCTGCGTACCCCGCTGCGCTCCATCTCCACTAAGCGTAACCCTGGGATCGCCCGAAGGATTGTCCGGGGGGCCTCATAAATTTCATTGCCTCGCCCTAAATAACAGGAGTCATGATAGGTGACCGCTTTGTCGATCGGTTTGGTAAGTTTTAGCTTTCCGCTGGTCAAAGCGTCCGCAAGGAATTCCGTGTAATGCATGACTTCATAGTTTCCACCAAACTGCGGATATTCATTCTTCAAAGTGTTAAAGCAATGAGGACACATGGTCAGGATCTTCTTTACCCCGTAGTTGTTCAAGACCTCGATATTGGCTTGCACCAGTGTCTGGTAAAGATACTCATTGCCAATCCGCCGGGCGGAATCGCCGCAGCAGCCCTCTTCCGTTCCTAAGAAGGAAAACTTTGCTCCGCTGGCTCTCAGGGTCTTCACCAGAGAAGTGGCCACTCGCTTGTTCCGGTCGTCGAAGCTTCCAGCGCAGCCAACCCAGAAGAGAAAATCCACCTCCCCGTCTTCCGCCAAGGTCTTCAATTCCAGGCCTTTGGCCCAGTCAGCCCGGAGGCCCGAGCCCACGCCCCAGGGATTGTTGTTGTTCTCCATATTGCGGAAAACAAGCTGAACCTCGGAAGGAAAGCGGCTTTCCATCAGCACTAAGTAGCGGCGCATTTCTAAAAATTTGTCCATGCAAGGAATGAAAACGGGACAAACCATCGCACAGGCCAGGCAGTTGGTGCAGGCCCAGATCACGTCCTCCGAGATTACATCGCCAATGAGTTTCTTTCCCCCCTCGGCTTCAGGATCTTTTCCTTTACGGATGAGGGCCCCTTTTTCTTCCATGTGCGCCCGGATGGAATCCCAATTTTTCTTGGGAGCCAGAGGTTTGCCGCTCTGATAAGCCGGACAATGGTCAAGGCAGCGCCCACATCGCGTACAGGCGTCCATATCAAAGAGCTGTTTCCATGTCAAATCCTCGAGTTTGGAGGCCCCGAAGGTTTCGGCGGTCTCGAAATCACGGATGGGCGGCAACGCTCCCTTGGAGGTCAGCTGGCGCATATAAACATTCGCCGGTCCGGTAAAGATATGCAGCATGCGGGAATAGGGAATAAAGGCCACAAATCCCAAGACTAAAAAAAGGTGCAGGCGCCAGAGGAGGCGATGCAGAAGGATTTGGTTTGCATCTCCCATTCCGCTGAAGAATTGGGAAAATACCCATCCTATGGGTGTCCAGCCGGCCCATCCCGGCTGGGTTCTGGCAATGCGTAACCCTTCCACACAGAATCCGAGTCCGAAGATCCCGAGAAGAAAAAGAAGAGCGATTAAATTGCCAACCGTTGTATCGTAAGTAAGATTATCCGGTTTTTTAACATAGCGGCGGTAGAAGGCCAGGATTAAGCCGAC
>JAURYC010000273.1 GCA_030654105.1 Deltaproteobacteria bacterium | reverse complement strand
CAGGATTTCAGGAGGAGTCATCTTTTCATTGCCGGGACAGAAGGGGCAGTCTGCTTTGTAAGCGGGCAGGGGCTCGGGTGGGCCGGATTTTTTGAAGTCATGCGGCCTTTTGGCCCGCTCGGTGGCCATAATCACCCATTGTTTCGTGGCTGGATCCTGTCGCAATTCGGGCATCGTCGATCTTCCAATTTCCTTATTGGACACAGATGACCACAGATTTTCAGGATATTAAATGCAAAAAATACATAAAATGGTTATCTGCGTTTATCCGTGGAAATCTGTGTCCAAATTAATTTAAACCGCAAAGGAAAATCTCTTTTATTCTCCTGTTTGGATAGCAATTTCTACTCTCCGGTCAAGGGCACGCCCGGCTTCCGTTGTATTCGTGGCCACTGGCTGAGAAGGGCCAACTCCTTGAGTTGTAACTCTGGTGGGTTGGATGTCCTGATAAGCTACCAGATATTCTCTCACCTTCTGGGCACGCTTCTCGGAAAGGGCCTGGTTGACTTCTTCCTTACCAACGCTATCTGTATGCCCTTGGACAATAACCTTTTTCAGTCGTTCGATTTCGTCCTTCGCTTTCTGTAGCTCCTCTTGGGTTGCGGCCAGCTTTTCCTCTTCAGATTTTAACTCGGCAATTGCTTTGGCCAACTCGGCATAGGCACGAGCCAAGCGGGAAGCTTGGGCAAATTTAACAGAATCCTTAAAGGCCTTAGCATTGTCAGCGGTGATCAGCAGATCCTGGGCTTTCTTGAGGGGCTCCGGAGAGAATTTTTCAGCCTGGGCCTTCTGGGCCGCCTCGATGGCCACCTTGGCATCGGCAAACTCTTGCTGCAATGCCGGGGTGATGTCTTGAGCTCCCGCCAAGCCCGAGCAAAAAGACATGAACAGGAGTAAGGGGAAAGCCACCCTTAAAAAAATGAACTTTTTTGCTGCCATGATGACCTCCTCTAAAGGATATCAACCGCGAATGATCATCTAATAAAACATTCTGGGGCTGATTATAGCGGGGAGAAAAAAAAGAATCAAAGGAAAAATGATTTCAAATCATGGTGATCAGGGGATTGGGAAATGAATTCAACGATAGGGGATGAAAAAAAGGAAGACTTAAAAACAAAGAGCCCTTCTGGAAATGCAAGAACCTACAGAAGGGCTCATTGGTGAATTGGATTTATTCTTTGGGGATCCGCATTCCGTAGAAGGACCGGGCGACGAAGATAAGCGCTATCACGAAAAATACTGCCCCCACGTAATGGGCAACAGCTTTCATTCCGGGTGAAATGGCAATTTCCATGGCCAAGATGCCAAATAGGGTCGTAAATTTAATGATGGGATTCATGGCCACTGACGAGGTATCTTTGAAGGGGTCGCCTACCGTATCCCCGATAACAGTAGCCGCATGCAAAGGCGTGCCCTTTTCTTTCAAATCCACCTCTACAACCTTTTTCGCATTATCCCAGCATCCTCCGGCATTGGCCATAAAGATGGCCTGGAACAAACCGAACACCGCAATGGCAATCAAATAGCTGATAAAAAAAGATACGGGAGCATTGGAAGTCCCAGGGGCGGAAAAGAAAGCAAACCCCAAGGCAAAGCAGAAAATGACGATGAAAATGTTAAACATCCCTTTTTGGGCATACTGGGTACATATTTTAACGACCTCTTTGGAAGTTTCCGTAGAAGCACTCAGGGTCGCGGTGTCATCCAGCTTTATGTTCCGTTTGATATACTGCACGGCCCGATAGGCCCCCGTCGTGACTGCCTGCATCGAAGCACCGGTAAACCAATAAATCACCGCTCCTCCGCACAAGAATCCCAGCAGGGTATAGGGGTTCAGTAAATTTAGGATCGTCTCTGGCTGAATTCCTAACCCTTTTCGTAATAACAAAATTAAGGAGAAGATCATGGTGGTAGCGCCCACCACTGCCGTACCGATTAAAACCGGCTTGGCCGTCGCTTTAAAGGTATTCCCGCAGCTATCATTTTCCTCCAGGTAATGCTTGGCCGTTTCGAAATTCGGCTGGAACCCGAAATTTTTCTTTATTTCCTGAGCCACATTGGGGATCGTCTCAATCAGGGACAGCTCATAAATCGACTGGGCATTGTCAGTTACGGGCCCATAGCTGTCTACAGCAATGGTCACAGGCCCCATCCCCAAGAACCCAAAGGCCACCAGACCGAAAGCAAAGACGGAAGAATACTCCATAAACTTATCCAGGCCGCTTAAGCTCGCCAAATAAGCGATAAACATTAAGCCGAAAATGGCCATCCCGATCCAGAAGGCGCTGAAATTGCCCGCCACAAAACCCGAAAGGATGCCCAGGGAGGCACCGCCTTCCCTGGCCGAGGTTACGACTTCTCGACAGTGGATGGATTTGGAGCTTGTAAATACTTTCACCAGCTCAGGAATCAAGGCGGCGGCCAGCGTTCCGCAGCTAATAATAATGGATAAAGTGAACCATAGATTATTGGGTAAATGGCCAATTTGCCAGTAACTCACGGCAAAGGTAACGATGATGGAGAGGATGGATGTGAACCAGACCAGCATCGTCAAAGGAAGCTCGAAGTCGATCTTTGCTTTACCCGCAAACATGGAAGTAGTGACACCTTGATTAATTAAATACGCTACAATCGAGGTGACGATCATCAGAATCCGCATCACAAAGATCCAGGTAATCAATTCGGCCTGGAACTGGGGGAAAACACCCAGAACAATGAAACTGATGAGCGCCACACCGGTTACCCCGTAGGTCTCGAACCCATCAGCAGTGGGGCCCACGCTATCTCCGGCGTTGTCCCCCGTGCAGTCGGCGATCACACCCGGGTTTCGGGGATCATCTTCTTTAATGTTAAACACGATCTTCATTAAATCCGAACCGATGTCGGCAATCTTGGTGAAGATTCCGCCGCAGATCCTAAGGGCGCTTGCTCCCAGAGATTCCCCGATGGCAAATCCGATAAAGCATGCCCCGGCATATTGCCGCGGCATAAAGACCAAGATAATGAGCATCATGATGAGCTCAACGCATACCAGGAGAACACCGATGCTCATGCCCGCCCGTAAAGGGATGTCCAATAATTTTATTGGCTTTCCTTCCAGGGAGGCAAAAGCCATCCGGCTGTTGGCCAGGGTATTCATGCGGATGCCAAACCAGGCTACGCCGTAAGAGCCTAAAATGCCCACAACGGACCAAGCTAAGATGATTAAAACTCCCTCCACGGGGGTATGTTGCAAGAAACCAAAATAATAGGCGATACATATTCCAATAAAAATTTCCAGGATGATCAGGAGTTTTCCCTGCTGGATCAAATAGGTCTTACAGGTTTGAAAGATAATATCGGCCACATCTAACATGGACTTGTGGGCCGGAAATTTTTTAACTTTGACGTATTCATAAGCGCCAAAGGCCATCCCCAATGCACATATGAGCAAGCCAATCATGAGCACGGTATTCTGGCCTTCCGTCAGAACAGGTATTTCCAATTCCGCTTCACTTGCCAGAAGAGGTGCTGCCCAGAGCATGGAAATAACGGTTAGAATACTAACACCTAAGATCCATCTTTTGTTGTTTCTTTTGCTATCCATAATTATTTTTCCCTTTCGTTTATCTAACATTTACTAAAGCAAATAGCCCTACAGCTTAAAAAATGAATGGTTATTCATTCAAAGGTTTTTTAGCATAGCGCTTTATTTTTTGTCAAGGTTTTTTGTTAAATCTCTTTGAGTTTTCCCAGAAAAAATTGAGGGGTGAATGAATAAGGGGGGAAATAAATGAAAAAGGCATAACCCCTCGATTCAGAGTTATGCCTTTTTTCCTTGGGTTTAAGGAAATTACTTCTTTCCTTACTTTACTTTTTCTCTGCCTTCGGGGCTTTCGCTTTCTTCGCGGCAGCAACGGAGATGGCAGTAGCTACCATCTTATCGCCATCTTTCTTGTAGGTTACCGTTACCTTGGCGCCTTCTTTAACTTCCCCTTTGACCTTGGCGTCAGCGGCGATATCGAAGGCCAACTCCTTGTCCTTCGTCTTCACCGTGATCGTCTTTCCGGCCTCATACGCGGCAACCGCTCCTGTAACCTTCAACGCTTTGGGGGCTTCGGGCTTATCGGCTTTCGGCTTGTCTGCGGCAGCGGCCGGTGTTTCGGCCTTCTTTTCCTGGGCTACGACTCCACTGACAAAAGCCACCATGGCTAAAAGAGCAACCAGAACAATCAAAACCTTTTTCATCCTTTTTCACCTCCTTTCCTATAAATATTTTTAAGCGACTTTTGGGTGATACGCGTTTATTACTTACTTTTTCTCCGGAGCTTTAGCCGGCTCTGCAGGCTTGGCTGCTTCACCTGGCTTTGCTTCTTCAGCTTTCTTCTCGGGCTCAGGAGCCTTAGCTGGCTCCGCAACCTTGGCTGGCTCTGCAGCAGGCTTGGCTGGCTCTTCTTTCTTGGCACAACCCGAAGCCACGATCATCGAAGTGGCAAACAACAGAGCTACAAACAAAGCAATCAATTTGCGCATTTTTTTCACCTCCTTACGTAGTGTAATTCCATCTTTTCCCCATGAGGGGAAGAAATTCTCGGTATTCAGCAGATGGATTCATTCAAGATTTTTTATTTTTTTTCTCCACTCCCTTTAACTGGGCTTTAAAGGTATCAAGGTCTTTTTGCAGATTCTGGATTTCATTTTGGAGAGAGACAATCTGCAGGTTCAACTGGGCTAACCGAATGTGCATCTTAGAATTTTCACTCTTTAAGGTGTTTAATTCTTTTTTCAATTTATCATTCTCTGTGCTAATATCCGTGACTTCTTCCTTCAATCTTTCGTTCTCGGATTTAAACCCGCTGCATCCATAAGGGGCAACCAGTGATATTAGGAAGAGCCCAACGAAAAGGGAATAAATTTGTTTGTTTTTGAGTCTCATAGGGCGAAAAAGATCATGCAAATTACAAATATCAAAGCAAAATCGATACCAAATAAATTTTAAGTCTATGAAATATCAAATAAAAACTATATTTATTGTCAAATCAAATAGTTAATAATAAAATTTCTATCCCATTATTAAATAAATCTATCTTGGGAAAAATTTAAAATAGGCATTATTGCCTCATTATTTAGAAATAAAAAAAATAATTAAATAATTTTGAAAGGTTATATATGTGGGGCTATATTGTTAAGTGGGGCATTTAGCCTCATTTAGCGTTTGAGGCTAATTCCATAGCGGGCAGCCATACGATAAAGAGTGCGGCGGTCAATTCCCAAGATATCAGCAGCCCTCTTCTTGTTTCCCCCTGTCTCTTCTAAAACTTTTTTAATATAGATCTTTTCCAGCTCAGTTAGAGAAACCTGGGAAGGGAGAGAAGTGGCACTGATCTCAGAAGGTTCCACCCGGAGTCGCCGGGGAAGGTCTTCGGGAAGGATTAAAGAATGGGGGGAAAGAGTTAAGGCGCGTTCAATCACATTTTCCAACTCCCGCACGTTTCCAGGCCATTGGTAGCGGAGCAAAAGATCTAAAACTTCTGCAGAAATCCGGGAAACCGGCTTTTCATTCTCCGCGGCATACTTCCGTAAAAAGTGGTCAGCCAGAAATGGAATATCATCCAGCCGTTCCCGCAGGGGGGGAAGATGAATAGAAACCACGTTGAGGCGGTAGAAGAGGTCCTCACGAAATTTTTTTTCGGCAACCAACTCTTCCAAATTTTTGTTCGTTGCCGCAATGATGCGGACATCAATCTTGGTAGTTTCCGTTCCCCCAACCCGTTTGATTTCATGCTCCTGAATAACCCTCAAAAGTTTGGCCTGCATCGCCAGGCTGATGTCCCCTACTTCGTCAAGGAAGCAAGTTCCGTTATCTGCCTCTTCGAAGAGACCTTTTTTATTGGTAACGGCGCCGGTGAACGCTCCCCGAACGTGTCCAAAAAGTTCACTCTCCAGAAGGGTTTCAGCTAAAGAACCACAATCCACGGCCACATATGGTTTGGAGGACCGCGGGCTATTGAAATGGATGGCCCGGGCAACCAGTTCTTTTCCCGTACCACTTTCCCCGGCGATTAAAACTGTGGAGCGGCTTTCGGCAACGCGAGCAACGGTTTTATAAACCTGGAGCATCTGCGGACTACGCCCAACGATATTCTCCAGTTTGTATTTGGTGATCAATTCCTGCCGGTAGAAGAGGTTTTCTTGCAACAGGCGCTTCTGTTCAAGAGCGCGCCGGATGGTCAGCTTGATCTCATCAAGCTTGAAGGGTTTACTGACGTAATCGTAAGCCCCTTCTTTAATCGCCCGGATGGCTGTTTCAATAGAGCCAAAAGCAGTCATCATGATGATGATGCTGTCCGGACTCTTTTGCCGGTAAGCCCTGAGCACCTCCATGCCGTCGACATCGATCATCCGAATGTCGGTGAGTACGACGTCGTAAGGTTTATTCTCCCCTTTGTCAATGGCTTCCCGGCCGTTGAGGGCTTTATCAACGACATACCCTTCTTTGGATAAGACCTCCTCTAAAAGGTTACAGGTGATTTCATCATCGTCTACGATGAGTATGCCAATTGGAGAAGACATAGAATTATTCCCCTTCTGCGGAAAAAGCGGGGAGCTGCACCCGAATGGTAGAGCCTTTTCCTTCCAGGCTTTCTATGGAGAGTTTACCGTGATGGCTGCGAATAATTTCGTCGCAAATAGCCAGTCCCAAACCAGCGCCTTTTCCCGGTTCCTTGGTAGTAAAGAAAGGCTCGATAGCTTTTCGTCTAATTTCCTCGGACATGCCTATGCCGTTGTCGATGACCATTACTTCCACGATTTCCCCATTCTTCGCCAAAGTTTCCCCGGGGCTCGTTGCGATGGTTAGGACACCGCCATGAGGCATGGCATCGAGGGCATTGGTCATCAGGTTGAGGAATACCTGCTGCAAAAGTCCTGGATCTCCAGAAACGGGGGGAAGGGAGGAATGCAGTTGCCGAACAAAACGGACTCCCCGCATCGACATTCCCGGTTGAGTCAAGTTGACGACTTCTTCAAGGAGTTGATTGATGTCCAGGGGCTCGAGCTTAGGGGCCGGTTGACGCGTAGAATGGAGCAGGTTACGGATGGTTTGCGTCAGGCGGTCAAGCTGCGATTCAATAATCTTCAGTCGGCGGGCCATCACGTCTGAGTCATTCCCCTCCGTGAGCATGAGCTGGATATATCCGGAGATGGAATTTAAAGGCGTGCCAATTTCGTGGGCCATCGTGGCAGCCATATGGCCCAGGGCAGACAGCTTTTCGGATTGGACGAGCTGGCGTTGGGCCTGGAAGAGAGACTCATTGGCCATGCGCAGCTCTTCGTTCCGCTGGGCTAGTTCCCGGGTTGCGGTTTCCACTCGGCGCGTAAGCTCCTCATTGAACTGGTTGATCCGGGATAGCATGCGATTAAAATGGTCAGATAGCAGGCCTATTTCATCTCGGGAAGTTATCGGTACTTCTACGTTTAATTTTCCTTCCTCAGCCTCAGACATAGCGCGGACCAAGCGCTGGATGGGACGATTGATCGCCCGGCTGAAAAAGAGGGTAAGGATAAGAATGAGAATAGCCACGCTGGCTATAGTGAAAACAACCGTTCGGGTTCGTTTCTTGGTCAGGAAGCCTTCGGCCTCCTCCAGAGAAGTGATGATGCGAATGCCGCCCACGATTTTGCGCCCAACATGCAGAGGAGCGAGGATTTCCCAGTAGGTCTGATAATTTTTTTCTTGCAACGTGGTGAGAACCCGGTCTCGTTTCAAAGCTTGCAGACTCGTGTAGGTGAGGCCTAGATCTTTTTCCCCCATGCTCGATAGTTGTACTTTGTAACTGTTTTTATGGAAAATGAAGATATCTATAGATTGAATGGAAGGGCGGGCATACATCCAACTGGCAATTTCTTCCTCCAAAAAAGACAGGTTCTCGAGTTCCTTCATGCTGTATATTTTGGAGTCGATTTCCCGGATGACGTAAATCGTCCTCTCCCGGAATAATTCTCTTTGGGAACGTTCTGTGATGCGGAGGTCCAAGTAGGAGAATAGGACTAAAACACTGACTACGATCATGGCTACCAGTAGAGTAATCCGTGTCTGCAATCCTAAGGGCCGCTGAAGAAAAGGAGATTCGCCCCAGGGAATATTTCGGAGTTTGGACACCAAAGCCTTGAGCATTGCTTTGCACGAAGGGAATAAAAGAGGGTTTTATTTGTAATTATACGATGATTTT
>JAURYC010000272.1 GCA_030654105.1 Deltaproteobacteria bacterium | reverse complement strand
CATGGCCCGCCCATAAGCGACGATACAGTCTGATTTCTCATCCTCGTGGTTGGAAATTTTCTCCAGCTCCTTTCTTTTTTTCATGTTAACTGCTAATCTAAAATTTTCTTTGGAGTGTTTGGCAAATTAAAACGAAAAAATTTACAGTTGAAAGTATATAGCACAGTGTGGTATAGCTGTCAAATAAAAATTTTATGCCTGCCAATTTCTATTAGCTCTTCCCCAAAGGAGGGACACCCATGGACAACAAAGAGTTCCATTCTCTTCGGCAGAAACTGCAAAAGACCCAGAAGCAGATGTCGCAACTCTTGGGAACATCTCTCCGGGCGATTCAAAGCTTCGAACAGGGATGGCGGAAGGTTCCGGTGCATATTGAGCGGCAGATGCTTTTTTTGGCAGCCATGAAAAAAAGAAGCAATAAAAATACTCGACCCTGCTGGGAGATTCGAGGTTGCATGCCCCAGACCCGAGAAGCCTGCCCAGCCTGGGAATTCGCTGCGGGGCACATCTGCTGGTTCATCAATGGGACGATCTGCCAGGGAAAGCCTAAAGCGAGTTGGTCCCAAAAAATGAAGGTTTGCCGGAAATGTCAGGTTTTTATCGCCAACTTGAAACGTTGAAGCTCTCCGACGAGAGGTTCGATCAAGATTCAGGCAAGCTTCGATTTGCATCGAAGTTACTGGTCTCCCGCAACCCAAAGAATATAACCCCGGCTTATGATCTATCTATATATTTTATATTAAAAAATCTCTTGAAAAAAATAGGGTAAATACCTTATTTTTTGGCGCAAAAAGCTGTATTTTGAGAAGGGATTAACCAGTCTATTCTTTGAAAGCCGTCAAGGGTTCTTGGATAAGTTGCCCTTTGCGGAAGCGGTCAACGGACAGGCAGGAGATGTCGATGGATGGTTTTTCGCCGAGGATTAATTCAGTCATGACTTGCCCTACGGCTGGACTGTGCTGGAAGCCATGGCCGCTGAAGCCGTTGGCCAGGAAAAACCCCTTGCAAGTAGGTGCCTCCCCCAGGATGGCGTGGTTGTCCGGAGAGATCTCATAAGAGCCGGCCCAGCCACGGTTGATTTCCGCCTTCTCCATAATCGGAACCCGGTAGATGGAGTTCTCGGCCACTTCCACCATGGCATCGGAGTCCACATTGATATTGAAAGACGGGAAATTATCTTTAGGCCCGGAGAGCAGCAAACCCGGGCCTTCGCGGCGAAAATACCAAGCCCGATGAAAATCAATCACCAAGGGAATGGAGTCAGGAATCCAGGGAAAGGGGGCTGTGAAAAAGAGCTGCCGGCGGTAAGACAGGACAGGCACTTCCACCCCTGCCATTTTCCCCACTTCTCCGGCATAAGGTCCGGCGGCATTGATGACGATAGGGGAAACAATATCCCCTTGCGCCGTTCGCACAGAAATGATTTTTCCGTTCTTCTGATGGATTCCCAGAACCTCAGTTCCTTCATAGATTTTTACGCTTCCCCGCCTTGCTCCTTTCGCAAAACCGCTAATGGCCTCATAAGGCCCGGCGTACCCTTCCCAGGTACAGAAGGTTCCTCCTTGCAGGTCATCCACTTTCAAAAAGGGCCAGCGGTATTTGATTTCCGGAGGGGAAAGCAGTTCTACAGGAATTCCAAGTTTATGCTGGAGATCCACATTCGCCTTGAAAACTGCCCACTCCTCCCCCGTCGTGGCCAAAAAAAGATACCCCACCTTTTTAAATCCGAGATCAACACCGGTAATTTCTTCAAAGCGGTTCCAGAATTTTAAGCTTTTCAGAGAAAAGCGAATATTTATCTCCGTAGAAAATTGGGCCCGAATGCCACCGGCGCATTTGGCCGTAGAGCCTTCCCCGAGCATTCCTTTTTCCAGAAGCACCACTCCTTTGGCCCCTTTTTGGGCCAGGTGATAGGCAATACTTGCCCCGATGATCCCCCCGCCAATAATGATGATATCTGCAGTCTTTTCCATTACATTTCATTCTACCTGAATTTATCTAAATACCCGGAATGGAAACAATATGAAAAACTTTTTAAACGAAATGCGACAAAGAGGGAAAGAATAGAGACAGCTGAACTTTTATCCGTTATCAAAAATGATTGCCTTGCCATGCCTGCTGGCCATATAGAACGATCCAGGCGGATTCTCATGGGAACTCACGATTAGGATGGACCTCCCTCCCGAAGTCCTGCTAAATAGCATAAAGGATTTTTGCATAGTATTATAGATGGCAACCAATCAGAGTTCTTATCCAAAGAAGAATTGAAAAAAAGGATTGACCCAAAAGGTCCAGGTGAAGTCAAAGAGAGGAAGATACCTTCCTATTTAAAGAGGGGTGTTTGAAGTGCAATTATCCAAAGTCCTCTTATTGCACCCTATATAAAAAAGCTCATCAAAGGAAAAAATAAAGAATAATTTTTTACCTGTCAAATCCTCGCCCTCCAAATCTACTAAGGCCCCTGCAAGGAGGCTTTTTTTGCTTGGAACTGTGATATGAAAGGGGACGTCCT
>JAURYC010000271.1 GCA_030654105.1 Deltaproteobacteria bacterium | reverse complement strand
GGGAGAATTCTCGTTTTTAATTCCTCAAACCCCTGAACGAAAGTTGACAAAAATTCTTGATCGACGAGGTTCTCGCGAAGTAACAGGTGCATCAATCCCAGAGCCAGAGCTCCGTCGCTTCCGGGACGGACCAGAAAGGTCCGATCGGCAAGGGCAGAGGTTCGGGTCGCGTACGTTTCAACGGATGTTCCATATTTAAGCGAATAGACCATGGGAACTAACCATCTGAATTCAATGGTTTTTGCGACGTGACGGGAGTTTTTTTCTACTGACTACAGTTGCCCCTAAATAAGGAAGAACACGAGGCAACCGCACGGCGGCAGCTTGAAGTAATTTAGCCGATGTTTGACGAGGCGTGGGAATACGATGGCAAGACCCCTGGCCTTTAAGAATCATCTCCATAGAGCATACCATGGATAATTCTTTCAACCCTTCCTTTACCGTCAAATCAAAATCTACCCACGCTTCTTGCAAGTAATGGGTAATCAAATAAGCCAACATCACCACCAAGGCATGACCACGAGTACTTTTCTCAAGTTGCACATACCAGGGCCTCATCTCCAGCAGGCCTGTCTTGCAGGTACGAAAAGCCCGCTCCACTTCAGCCAGATCCTTGTAACGATCATGGATCATTTGCTTATCTATCTCTTTGGGTAAATCACTTTTGATCACATAACACCCGTCCAACCTCCCCTCTTCGACTAACGCTTCTTCATCCTCTTTCAACTCTAACTTACTCCCGTCCGTTTCAACTCTCAGCCAACGATCGATCTTTAAACGTTCGATCTTCTCTTGCACCTCTTGAAGGGCCAGGGTGACGTGAGCGCGTGGATGTTCAGATAAATAGACGTTCTTCTTTTGACATAAAGCTTCGACCCTTTTTTTCTTCTCTTCCCGACTCCCAACAATCTCCTCTACCCTCCTTGGATTTCGCCTTAAGATATAACGCACCCCATCCTGCAACACCTCACAAACTTCCTTGTCAAACAATTCCATCTGAAAAATGCCCGTCCTCAACAGTTTCTCAATCTGTGGCTTCGTGATCGCCGTAATGTAGTGAAACCCGACCTCGTTCAACTTTCTGATCTGGGCACTTTTGATCATGCCTCGATCTCCTACCCAGGTCACTCGCTCACAACCAAACTGCTCCCCTGCTTTCTTCACCTGGCTCCCAAACGTCTCATAATCCTGAGTATTCCCTGTGAAAACTTCCACCGATACGGGTTCTCCCCCCTCATCACAAAGTAGCCCCACCACCACCTGTTTCTTCCCCGATTTCTTGTCCCGACTATATCCCCAACAGGCCAACGCATTCTGCTGCCCCTCAAAATAACTACTGGTCACATCATATAAAAATAACTCTGGCTTTTTACCTCCCCGTCTCGCTCTGAATAACCGCTTCTCAATGGCCTCCTGATGCTCTGATAACCACCCCAGGTTCTGATAAAGATCCTCCTCATCAAACCCCTCTCTCATCCCCAAAATATCACACGCCGCATGGACTTGTGCCAAACGGACGGCTGAAAGCCGAGACCCTTGATCGATCACCCGGGCTATCACTTGCCACAAACCTAACTTCCCTTCACGCCCCTCCCCCAAGGCCTCCTCGATCCTTAACCGTCTCGCAACCTCATACACCAACCACACGGCTCCAATACTCATCCCTTGCTCAAGTTCCACTGCGTCAATGGATTGCAACACCTTGAGATCATCCTTATGCTCCAGGGCCAAACGCATGGCTGCCACTTCTTTGGGATTAGAATGGGTGAGGTTGGCTATCGTGCGGTTTTTGACCTTTCCATGTTCACGATAGGATTCACGAAGGAGAACACATCGGTGGGAAATTTTCCCCTTTTGGGTCTTTGTGAGGACTTCCGTGATATACATGACTTCATTTCTATCATAGTATAATCATTATGTCAAGTATTTTATTCAACAAAAAACAATTAATCCATTATATACATGACTACATTTTTGAGAATAAAAATAGAAATTCCCCTTATTTATCAGATAGCTCCACAAAATTAAGCCTGGAACATCCGATATAAAGGCCAAACCCTCCACGTGGAAGCCATTCAGGATGCGGTGGAAACGGTTTTAATGGAGGAAGGGTATAGCCGGATCGCCAAAAGTTATATCCTTTACCGGGAAAGACGAAGCGACATTCGCATGGCCAAGTCGGCTTTGGGGATCAAAGATGATTTAAAGCTTCCAGTGAACACGACGGAAGTTTTAAAGAAACGATACCTTTTAAGGAATGATCAGCAAAATATCATCGAAACTCCCAGCAAGCTTTTCCGGAGAGTTGCTGCTCATGTGGCTCTGGCTGAGAAAGAATTCAAGTCTTCCTTTTCCGTTCCAGAGGCAGAAGAAAAGTTCTACCAGATGATGCGCAACTTGGAATTTATGCCCAATTCCCCTACTTTAAGGAAGTGGTTTCCTTTGCGGGAAAACTCATGCGCTTTATTCATCAGGAATCCGTAAACGCTTCTGTTGCCAAGACGATTAACTTACCCAGCGCAGCGACGGTGGAGGATGTCCGCAAGATCTATTTACTGGCCTATAAATTGAAATGTAAGGGGATCACAATCTATCGCTATGGAAGTAAAGAAGACCAGGTGCTTTCTTTAGGAAACCAGGAAAAAGACCAGCCTGCCTTCCCCAATGATTTGATTTTCGTTGGCTCCGATTATTCCGGGGGATGTGCCTCTAATACCTGTCTTTTTTGATCGAAACCGTTAAAGACAGGAACCTCTCCGTTTAAAGAAACCCGTAAGTGACCTCCTCGATTACGAAACCAGCCCCTTCCTTGAAGGGCACGGAGCTGATGTCTATCGGGCGATTCGCTGGGCTGGTGTCCTTGATTTAAATTTCCGGGGACTGTTGCGGTGTTCCGCGGCATCTTTTACCACTGGCCTGGCAATAGCCAATTTCTTTCCAATGGGACAATTGCGGCAGAGGGAAAGACCCTTTTTATAGGCATAATTAAAGACATCCCCTTTCATAAGGTCATCAAAATCCTCCCTTTGCCCTATCTCATAACGTTTGGAACAGGACTGCTTTGAAATCATCAATTGCCCGGGTTGGTAGGGACAACAGATCATTTCCTGCCGATTTTCTGCCAGCCATTTTTTAACTCCCCGCTCCTTGTAGCTCATACCACCCTCCTTCTGAGAAGGAACTTACCCCTTCGCTTTTCCCTGATGCCGGCTTGTCCATTACCTTTTCCACCGGATTGGGGATGAGCTGCCTGTCTTCAATTTGTTTTTTAAGTTTTTTCCGCTGGTACAAATAAATTTAATAGGACGCAGATTTACGCAGATAACCGCAGATAATTATTTTCTTTTTAGTTTATCCTGATAATCTGTGTACATCCGTGTCCAAAAAGAAATTTCCTATACAATCAAGCTATTAATGAATCATAAGTAATCAATTGCAGGAGATAAATGGGGTGAATACGGTATTTTATCCATCGCCAGGCTGTATTTTAGGCCGGCGGGTTGGTTACAGAAGGGCGAAATAAAGTACTCGTTGGAAGAGGTCCATAATCAGATGATTTTATCTAACGAGCAATCCTCTAACCCATGGGCTTGAGCGACGGCGCAATAGGTAATCTTTCCCTCCAGTACATTGACTCCTTTGGCTAACGCCGGATCCTCGCGGACAGCCTTCTGCCAACCTTTATTGGCCAATGCTTCCACGTAACTCAAGGTGGCGTTGGTAAGAGCAACCGTCGCCGTACGCGGAACGGCTCCAGGAATGTTCGCTACGGCGTAATGCACCACTCCATATTTCAGGTAGGTCGGGTTATCGTGGGTAGTTGGATGATCAATTGTTTCCACACATCCGCCCTGATCGATGGCTACATCGACGATCACGCTTCCTGGCATCATGGCCCGCACCATTTCTTCCGTAACCAAGTGGGGAGCTAAGGCACCAGGAATCAGGACCGCTCCGATCAATAAATCGGCTTGCGTCGTCGCTTCCGCTATATTGTAACGGTTGGATGCCAGAGACTCGATCCGGCCGAAAAACAAATCATCGAGATATCGCAATCGATCCAGGTTTTTATCAATTACCGTAACCCGGGCCCCCAGGCCAATGGCTCTTTTTAGGGCATTGGTTCCCACCACTCCTCCCCCCATAATGACCACTGATCCGGGGTGTACACCAGCCACACCTCCCAGCAGTACTCCCCTGCCTTTTTGGGGTTTTTCTAAAAAAGTCATTCCAACCTGAACAGACATGCGCCCGGCGATTTCACTCATCGGAGTTAAAAGAGGCAAGCTGCCGTTCGGCAACTCCACGGTCTCATAGGCAATGGCCACAACTTTCTTTTCCATGAGGGCCAAGGTCAAGCTTTTTTCAGCCGCCAGGTGCAAAAAGGTGAAAAGAACCAAACCGGGCCGAAAAAATTTGTATTCGCCCGGCAGAGGCTCTTTCACTTTGACGATCATCTCGGCTTGATTCCATACGGCTTCAGCTGAATCAGCGATCTTGGCGCCGGCTGCCTGGTAGATCGCATTGAAAAAACCGCTGCCCTGACCCGCTTGATCCTCGATGATTACACTGTGGCCAGCCCGGACCAGGGCGTCTACCCCGGCGGGGGTAAGGGCCACTCGGTATTCCTGAGTCTTAATTTCCCGCGGTACGCCGATGATCATGTTTTCTCCTCCCTATTGCAGCTTCACCAGTGATCAATAGTGACCGGTCATCCCCACCCCAACCTGGAACCAATTGATTATCTCCCTGTGACGATTCCGAATTTGTTCCACCGCTCAGAGTGTAACAAGCCAGGAGTAGGGAGTCAACAGGCGACTTCATGCCTGACGCCGGGATCTCGTCTTATCGAAAATCGGGTAGAAATTTCTCCATCCTAACCTCCTTGCACTTTTAAATTTAGAGATAAAAAGAATTTTCTTGCCTTCCTCCTATCCCACTTCATTTTTTATTCCCCATTTCACCTTTTCCCTCTTCTCTACCTCAGGAGGTAGGGAATCTCCACGTAAAGGGCTTTTTCCGGACATTCGATCTCGCAGGGCAGGCAGAACCAGCAGGTGCGCAGCCCGAACGGTACGCCGCAATTCAAACAGCGCTCCGCTTCCGCAATCGCCGCTTCTTGGGAATATCCTTTGGCCACTTCCTGAAATCCCTTCCTTTGAGATCCCGGCAGGGTTGGCATGGCTACCCGCGACCGAGTTTGGGCCCGGGAAAGGTCGGGTTCAAACTGCAACTCATAAGGGGTTACATTTCCCCGGCCATAATGTAAATCCTCGCCTTGCAGGAGGCGCTGAATGGATATAGCTGCCTCTTTCCCGTGAGCCATGGCTTCTACAATGGTTTTGGGGCCCTGGATAAAGTCACCCGCTGAGAACACTTTAGAATTCGGCGTTTGCAAGGTAATGGGATGGCAGCGCATGCCCGATGGCCCATGCCAGGAAGGTTCTACCAACTCCAACTCGGTCTTCTGTCCGATGGCCAGAATGACCGTATCGGCAGGTAAATCCATGGTGGTCTTTTCGTCGTAGCTGGGACAAAAAATTCCCCGAGAGTCACACATGGCCACGCATTTTTTGAAGCTGACGCCGGCTACTTTTTCCCCCTCCAGCCGAAACCTCTGCGGGCCCCACCCATTCTGAATATTGACCCCCTCTTCTTCCGCTTCGGCAATACTCCAGGAAAAAGCTGGTATCTCCTCCATTTTCTCCAGGCTCACTAAATGTACTTTTTTTGCTCCCAGACGTAAAGCCGTCTGGGCGGTATCTACCGCAGCATTGCCCCCTCCAATAACCACAACCCTGGCACCCAACTGGGGAGGTTTCTTCTGCCGCACCTTCTTCATGAATTGCAAAACCGGAAGAATTCCCTGGGCGTCCTCTCCGGGAATTTCCAGGCGGGTTTGACCATAGGCTCCAAGGGCCAGAAGAACGGCGTCATACTCTTGCTCTACTTTTTCCAGTTCCAGGTCTTGACCCAAAGTTCGGTTCCCTACGAATTCCACGCCCATGCCCTCAAGGAAAGTAAGCTCTCTATCTAAAACTTTCTGAGGAAGGCGGAATTCCGGTATGGCCCAGCGCATCAAACCCCCGGGGGCAGATTCTTTATCGTACAGGGTTACCCGGAAACCCCACGCCCGGAGGTAGAAAGCTGCGGTCAGGCCAGCGGGACCCGATCCTACGATGGCTACTTTTTGAGACCGTTCCGAAGAGATTGGCGGGGTCCGGGGCTCCCCGTCCTGGTCCGAGAGATACCGCTTTAAATCACGGATGGCCACAGGCTGTTGATCCACTTTGATCCGGTTACATACCGCTTCACAGGGCCTCGAGCAGATCCTGCCCAGGATTCCTGCAAAAGGAACCGTTTCCCGAACCCTTTCCAGACCTTTCTCCATCTCCCTCTTCGCCAGGTGATGAATGTATCCCTGACAGTTCATTCCGATCGGGCAAGCCTGGCGGCAAGGAGAAAGTTGCAGGCGCAGATTGTCTAATACACAAACTTCTACACACCGCCCACAGGCCGTGCATTTATCACGATCAATACGGATATTGTCATTCAAGCTGGTGAGTATATTGATATCCATCTTTCCCCCCTATTGTATCTTGGCCACAGGCCGATGGTAGATACGGATTTCTTCCGGGGCTTCGCCCTTCTTCAGCATGATGTGTTTCTGCCAGTTTTCATCGTCCTTTTGGGGAAAGTCGGACCGGTAATGCCAGAAGCCCCAGCGGCTCTCCTTGCGCTCCAGGGAAGCAGTGGCCGAAAGTTTGGCGCAGAGGATGATATTCTCCACTTCCAAAACCTTGAAGAGATCATGGATGTGTCGAATGTGGACCTTTTCCCGGATCTCTTGCTGGAAGCGGTTCATCCACCAGAGCGCCTGGTTCAATTTGTAGGCGTTTTTCGGAGGGGTCACGTAATCCCCAATCAACCGACGCACCTTATACTCAAATTCTTCGATGGAAACTCCACCGTCTTTTTGTTCGCTCCGTTTCCGCAAGTCCTTTTTCAGGTCTCCCAAGCCATGAGGGTCACTTTTTTTCACCGGCGGATGTTTGCGCGCCTGCTCGGTCGCCTCTTCAGCGGCGATCTCGCCGTAAACAAACGCTCCGCTCAGATGGCCCCGGGCGACGAGGGAAACATCTCCCGCGGCGTATAACCCGGGCAATGTTGTGGCGGCCTTTTCGTTCACAAAAATTCCCGTCATGCCGTGGCCTCCGCAAAGATAAAATTCGGTGGGCCAGAGTTCGATGTCGCCGGTGCGGAAATTGACGCCCCGCCCTTCGAAGAAGCGTTGCTGAACCGGCCGTTCCGTTGTAAAGAGGATGTCCTCGATCTCCCGGATCTTCTCCTCAGATAGGTGCTTCATGCGAATCCTCAGAGGCCCCACATCCTTCCGGTGTTCGGTAAACATTGACTTGATGGAGGGATGGCTGTCTTCCAGGTGAACATCCATGGCGGTGAGAAGATGCGCCCCGCGGGTCAAGGTGATGTAAAGGAGCGGCGCATTGATATCCTTGATGATGTAGTAATTCAGAGTGTATTCAAAACCCGTGACTTCCGCCCCGGCTCGAAAGGCCATGGCGTATCCATCCCCCGTGTTGCCTGGGAAATCGTAGACCCCATAAAGGTAACCGTTGTTGGGTAACCCGAAACGCGCTGTTCCTCCTGAAGAAAGGATCACCGATCCAGCATGGCAAACGACCAATTCGCCCGTGTGGATATTGATGCCAATGGCCCCAACGACCCGCCCCTCCTCGACCATCAATTGTAACCCCATCAGCCGGTTGAAGACTTGGCAGCCCAATCCGATTAAGCGCTTGGCCAGGATGGTCTTCAGCTCCGGTTCCTTCATGGACAAGCAGAATTTGCCTTTAGGATGGACCTGGAGGAGCTCATAATTTCCCTCCGCATCCCTGGGGAAAAAAACCCCCCAACTTTCTAATTTTTTCATCATCGAGTAGCTGCGTTCGGCCATGCGGTAATTGACCGGTTCATCCATGATGCCTTCACAGGCGATCCCGTTGGACTCGACGTAAAGCTCAGGTGTGGTCTTGCCCGGGACGGCTACAATGTTCAGGGCATCCATTCCCCGGGCAATGCAGCCGCTATAAAGAATATGCCCTTTTTCGAAGATTACGACTTTCTGTGTGGGGTCAACTTCTTTGGCCCGGATCGCAGCCATCGCCCCCGCGCTCCCCCCACCAATAACCAGAACGTCCGCATGCACATGGGACTCTATGAATTCCATAAAAACCTCCCGGGGTTGGTTTTAAAATTTCTTTCCTCTCTTTTTCACTTCGCCAAAGGTAAAGCGTGGACACAAAGAATATTTCTTAGCGTTTGCCAACAGAAAAAATTATTAGTTCATTCCTTAGTATCGGTGGGGGCATTTTATTACTCTTACGATAGAATATATTTGAAGTCAAATTTTTATCTGGAGAACGGAATCCCACGACGGTCCTTTCAGGTGAAACCAGGTAAGGATTGCTCCTTGACTCTACCCTGCTGAAATCCTGGATCGAAGAAAAAAACGCCGCATTACAAGTACGCCCTAAGTCCAGATCTCCTGACCGCCACCAACGGATATTCCCAAGAGGGAACATCTTTTATTGGCTTTATAGCGAGGAAGAAAAGGGGATCCCATGTTTCGCCAGGATCTTTTCCGCTGCTAAAACCCCGCGATACTGGGCCTCTTCAAAAATCGAAAATCCGCTTAAATCGGAATGGGCAAAATGAATGTTGCCCTGCGGCAAGGCAGCCTGCCGGCGGGCATTTCCCCAGATAAATCCAACCCGGGGCTGAACCATGGCGTGCCCCCAGCAAAACAGGTCCATGCGGGTGATTAAGTTCCTGATTTCAGGGTGCGGTCTGGAAAGATCCCAAAGAATGAAATCAGCCCAGTCCTGCCAGGGCGTGCGCAGTAGGCGGGTCCTTTCCTGAGCCGGAGGGGCTTCTACCATCGCATAATAATAGGTTAAGACCGTTTCCCGCACGTGCATCGCTAGGCTTTGGTGGGTGGCGAGCACATAACCCAAAGACGGGCTGTCATAAATGACATTATCCCAGGCCAGGGGAGCCCCGGACCGTGCCGGGGGAAGGGCTTTCAGACTCAGGTTAGCGACCAGCCAGGGACTGTATTGGAAGGCATCAAGATCTCGACTTGGAGTCTGGCTTTCTCCCACGATCATCCGCCGGGTAAATATCCGGGGGCAGGCGCAGATCACTTCCTGCGCCCGGATGCGGGTAAAAACATCTTCCACGGGTTAGAGGCAACCACCAGAACTTCTTTTCCGGCATTCTTTGCAGGGTGCTGGAAAACTGCCAAAGTGAGGTTTTAGGTTTGATTTCCTTTTAAGCCTATGGCTTCCGCCACCCCTTGCATTCCTTTGATCGTATCTTCTATCAGTTCCTCTACGCCAACTCCCAATCTCTCAGCACCCTTTTCGATGACCGCCCTATCCACGCCGGCGGCGAATCTCTTGTCTTTCCATTTATTCTTTACCGACTTCACGGTTACATCCAAAACGCTCTTGGAAGGTCGAACCAAAGCGGTCGTCACCACGAGTCCCGTGAGCTCATCAATGGCATACAGAACTTTTTCCAGGTCCGTTTGGGGCACCTCGTCTGAGCATATCCCCCATCCATGAGAAACGGCGGCCCGAATATATTCCTCTGGCCAATGGTGTTCGGCGAGAATTTCTCTCGTTTTCCTGCAGTGCTGATCGGGAAACTTTTCATAATCGAGATCATGAATAAGGCCGATTATGCCCCACTTTTCTTCATCCTCACCCCGCTTTTTGGCTATAAAGCGCATCACTCCTTCGACGGCGTAAGCGTGTTTGCGCAAGCTATCGCTCTCGTTATACTGGTGCAAGATGGCCAAGGCCTCTTCGCGGGTGGGTACCTTTGGTTCCATTATTTCACTCCTTCTTTTTTTTCCTACTATTACTTATTTCCCAATCACGGTCAAGTCCCCTACAATGCTTGCCCCCTAACCCCTTTAGGAGACTGGCCACGGGTCAGATGTTGCGTGTCTTGTCTTACCCCTTACCCCTCACGGTTCACTTCATACCATCAAAAACCCGCCATCAATATTGAAGGCCTGTCCCGTGATGACGGACGCTTCGCGGCTGGCGAGATACACGACGAGCGGCGCAATTTCGTGGGGTTCGAGACGGCGGCCAATCGGCGTCAAGCTCGCCTCGAATTCCGCGACGGATATGCCAAGACGCTTCGCCTCATACTCCACGCGCAAATTGTTCATGCGTGTGCGCACCGGCCCAGGACAAATGGCGTTGACGGTGATGCCCTGCTGCGCCGTCTCAATCGCCAACGTACGCATCAGCCCCAAGAGTCCGTGCTTGCTCGCCGCATAGGCCGCGCCGTGCAGCAAACCAATCTTGCTGTTGACTGACGCGGTCATGATGATGCGTCCATACCTGCGCTCGATCATCGAGGGTAACGCTTTCTTCGAGAAGAGGTACGGCACAGTGAGGTTGACGTAGAGTAACGTCTCCCAGAAGGCGTCGTCGTAATCTACCACGGATTTGGGGTTGGCGCTGCTGCCCATGCCCGCGTTGTTCATGAGGATGTCAATATGTCCAAACGCTTGCGTCGCTTGCGCCCACACTTGCTCGACGGCCCCGTTTTGCGTGAGATCGGCGACGATACTTTCGCATCGCACGCCCAGCCCGCTAAACTCTTTTTGCAGCGTCTCCAACTCCTGTGCCGAGCGTCCCGTGATAGCAACCTGCGCGCCTTCCGCTGCCAAAGCGCGGGCGATGGCTTCCCCGATGCCACGGCTTGCCCCGGTGATGAGTGCGGTTTGGCCTTTGAGTTTCATACTTTTCCTCCCCATTCTTTTACCGATCATTGCCGGCAGCAGCTTTTTCTTGGTCGATTTTTTCGTGCAGCCACATGGACATGAGCTGGGTGCAAGAAAGTCCTTTTCGGCGGGCGATGCGCTTCGCCATGGAAAGATCAAACGGGTCCATACGGAGGGAGACCGGCTGCCGGGTGGGGCGGTAGGCTTTGAAAATTACTGATTGTTCAAGAACCTGGGCAGTTTCTCCCGGTTTTTCTTGGGCTATGGAGGTATCCCAGGAGCGGGCTTCTTTTTGCAGTCTCTTTCGTATTTTTTCTGGCAGTTTGTTCATTTTTTAAGCCTCCTAAAATAAGCTCGCTGGGTTGAAGGCGTCATGGGAAAGGCAGTCACGCATCGCCAAACCCCAAATTCAGGATAAGGAGCAATGATAGCTTCCACACCCAAGCCGGATGCATCAGTACCCCAAAGTCTGTATCGATATTCACTCATCCGGCCTATTTTCTTTTTGCTTCTAAGCGCGAGGGTCGGGTAAGGACCCTCGCTATAATATACTTCTTCTACCTGCTCCGGCCTAAGCCCATGTTGCGCGATGTGTTCTATATTATAATCATCCCAATCAGGTTCAAGGTCCGGATCTGGCGTGATCATAATACCATCGTAATGTAATTTTTTGCATACGTCAAGAGAGGGAGTCAGAGCGGCCTAAGTAATTTGATCGAGGGATTGAATATCCAGGTGGAGGAAAACGATGGCAAAAGTCAGGTGCGCGATATGCAACAAGGAAACGGACTCCGGGAACTTAGGCGTAAAATATTGTCCCAAATGCGGCCTTTGGTTTTGCTACGAACATGCCGGACCCAGTAGAACGCAGTGCCCAAAATGCCGATCGTATTCTTTGAAATGAAAACCAAATCTCGTTAGACAATAGGATAGGAGAGGATACTTTTAGATGTCTTTGCTAATAGAAGAGTATCAGAGATCCAATATTAAAACGAGTGGCACACTTCTTTTCTAAATAACAATTTTGATGATTTTGAGCAACGTCCCGGTTTCACGGTTTCACGGTTTCATATTTTTAGAAATTGGGTGGAAATCAAGTTCGCGAATTTTTTCGGAAACAGAGTAATTGCCTAAAAAAATTTTCCAGCTTAATAAGTGGACTTGATATTTTTTTTCATAGGTGTAAAATGATTAACAAAATAGACCTGCTTGCGGCTTCAGTGAACAGGTTGCCACTCCGATGACCAATCTCAAGAACGAGTTCTCCTGGTCCAAAACCAGGGATGAAACCTTCAAAACCTGCCCCAGACAGTACTGGTTTGCTTACTACGGCTTTTGGAATGGCTGGCTTAAGGATGCTCCAGAAAGAACCCGTCAAATTTACATCCTGAAGAACCTTAAAAACCGCCAAACCTGGGCGGGAGAGAAAATCCATCATTGCATCCAAAGAAGCATTAACAATATTCGAAGGGGAATCAAAGTCCTCCCTGTGGAGGAGATTATCTCCATTACCCTCAACCGGATGAGGGCTGAATTTCGGTCTTCAAGAGCGAAAAATTATTGGAAAAAACCAAAGACCTGTGCCCTCTTTGAGCATGAATACGGAGTAGAGGTCACCGATCAGCAGTGGAAAGAAATGGCCCAAAATGTCGAAACTTGCCTCAGAAACTTCTATGCTTCGGATATCTATATTGGCTTAAAATCCCATGGCAAAGACGGGTGGCTTGAAGTGGAGGAATTCTCTTCTTTTCATTTGGATAATATTAATATTAATTTAGCTATTGACTGTGCCGTACAGGAAGGGAATTCCACTATCATCTACGACTGGAAAACAGGGAAGGCCTCCTCAGAAGACTTATCCATCCAGCTTGCCTGTTATGCTTTTTATGCCATGGAAAAATGGAATTTCCCTCCAGACTCTCTACAGGTTGTCGAGTATAATCTCCCTTCCAATAAGGCCAACTCGTTTTCGGTGACCATGGCGGAAGTTGAAGGAATAAAGGGGTACATTCGGGGAAGTGTAAAGGATATGCAGTCCCTTTTAAAAGATCCCGAGAACAATATCCCATTGCCTGAGGAGCAATTCAGCAAAGTGGAGAATGAACGGGTAAGTCTCAGATGTAATTTTAGGAAAGTCTGCAGAATTTAGAGAGGTGATCCATTTCTTAGAATTAAATGCCAGGGGGCGGAAAGTGTAGAAACTTCAAAAGTTGGTGCCGGCGGTCGGAATTGAACCGACACGTCCGCAAGGGACACGGGATTTTGAGTCCCGCGCGTCTACCAGTTCCACCACGCCGGCACATCAGGCCAAGATTAAAAAGAACGGGGAAATTAAAAGAATTATAATGGGCGGCAGAAGGCCTGTCAAGAAAAAATAAAAATTGTTGACAGGGGTCTTAACCTTATGATATTTTGGCTTTAGTCTGCTCAATTTGTGGGGCTGTGGCGCAGCTGGGAGCGCGCATGAATGGCATTCATGAGGTCAGGGGTTCGATCCCCCTCAGCTCCACCAAATAAAAATGGGGTTACGTCAACTTGATGTAACCCCATTTTTTCCGTATAGCCGCTACCAAAGGTTAAGGCGGCTCCATATTGGTGCTGCTCGATCAAGGGCCGGGCCTCCTGAAACCAAGGTTCATACTGTTCGCGGAACCATTTCTGCGTCCAGCTCGTATCGGCTTTGGTAGCTAACGTTGCCATAAAAAAACCTCCTCCCAAAATTTATCTGCCGCTTTTTCCCAGCCCCTTCATCACGGGAAAGAGCAGGTTCTTTCCCACCCGCAAACCTGCTGGTGTAACAGTGGAGGGCAAGTAAAAGCTTCATTAAAAGACAAGAACCCCTTCTTTTTTCAATTGTTCGATTTCTTCCTCAGAAATATTGATGGATTTCAAAAGCTCACGGGTTCCTTCTCCTACTGCGGGGGGATTGATGCGTAGGCCAAAATCATAAGCGCCCAATCGAACGGGGATGCGGGGAAGCTTGGTCCGACCTCCGCCGGGAAGTAAAATTTCTACAAGGCTTCCACCTTCGTTCAGTTGCGGGTCTTGAAAGAGGTCTTCCGGTCTGGCAATCGGGGCAAAAGGAATCCCCGCCTTCTCGCACAGCTGGATGATTTCCTCCTTGGTTTTTTCTTGAAAAATTTTCCTCAGTTCAGGAATCAACCAGGATCGCTGCTCAACCCGGGTGTTGTTGGATTGAAGCCGCTCATCCGCTTCTAAATCAAGATGGCCGAAGGTCTGGCAAAAACTCTTCCACTGTTTGTCACTGGTAATGCCGATGAAAATATCTTCACCTCCCTTGGTTTTGAATATATCGTAGATGGCCCAAGAACTCAGCCGTTTGGGCATCGGAGAAACCGGCTTTCCAGAAATGGCGGAATAGGCCCTAAACTGGCCCATCAGGAAAGCGGTTGATTCATACAGAGAAGCAAGGACAAACTGACCTTTTCCTGTTGTCTGCCGTTCGTAGAGGGCTACGAGGATGCCGATGACCCCGTAACTCCCTCCCATAATATCCACCACCGAAGCTCCCGCCCGAAGGGGCTGCCCGGGAGGTCCGGTCATATAGGCTAGACCGCCCATCATCTGAACCACTTCGTCCAAGGCCGGCCGGTTCTCGTAAGGCCCTTTCATGAAACCTTTCAGGGAACAATAGATCAATCGTGGATTTAACTTGGACAATTCTTCATAGCCCAAGCCCAACCGATCTACGGTTCCCGGCCCGAAGTTTTCAATAAAAACATCCGAATGGAGCACGAGTTTTTTCAGAATTTCAAGCCCTTGGGGGGCTTTCAAATCAAGCACAATGCTTTTTTTGTTACGGTTGTAGAAGGGGAAAAATCCCTGCCCATAACCCAGGAGCCGGCGGGTATCGTCTCCCCGAGGAGCCCTTTCAATTTTGATCACTTCTGCCCCCATATCGGCCAACACCAGGCCGCAGGTCGGTCCCATGACCGTATGACCCAACTCCAGAACACGGATTCCACCGAGAGGGAGTTTCATGAAGCAACCTCGCTTTCCTTGCTTTCTATTTTTCCGATTCCATTCCGAGGCCCAAAGCAGCAATATAAACCCACGCGATCCCTGGAAAACCTTAGCCTGGCAGAGAACCAGAGGACTTCAGTTGTTCATCCACCCACTGCAGATTTTCCTCAATCAGGTTCGGTATGGGAAGTTGATAGGGACAACGATCCTTACACACCTCACAAGCGGTGCAGTTTCTGGCTTTATCGATGGCTTCCCGATGCCGGCCTTTCTGCAAAATCCCTTCCCCCATCCGTTTGACCATGGAGCGGATGCCCAGTACCGCCTGAATGGGAATCTCTTCTGAACAGGGTTGACAGTAATCGCACCGCCGGCAAAAGACCTTTTCATAGCGCTGGCGTATTTCTTCAATCTCCTTTTTCTCCTCCTCCGTCAACGGTTGGCCAGCTTGAAAGACTTTCCAGTTTTCTTCGAAGAGGTCTTTGTGCTCCACCCCGGCAATCACCAAAATCCCAGAGTGGGACAAGGCATATTTCAAGGCCAATCGGGCATTTTCGATAACCCCCCCGGAAAAGGGCTTCATGGCGATCACCCCCACATTTTTCCCCAGGGCCTTGGGGATGATCTTTTCCCGGGCCAGAGGCTCAAGAAAGCTGAAGCAAACCATGATAGTATCGAAAAGTCCATCATCGAGAGAACGATCCAGTACATCCAGACTGTGGCTGGTAATCCCGATATTGCCGATCAAACCTTCTTCTTTTGCTTTCTTCAGACTTTCCAGAGCGCCTCCTGGAGAAATCACTTTTTGGTAATCCACCTCATCCTTCACAAAGTGACATTGGTAAAGGTCCATATAGTCCCTCTGGAGTTCCTTCAGACTTATCTCCAAATCGGCACGAGCGCCTTCCGCTGTTTTACTATGGGACTTGGAGGCCAAGGTAACTTTCTTATCCGTTTGCTTCAGGGCCAGGCCAATTCGCCGCTCACTGGTGGTGTAGGCTCGGGAAGTATCGATAAAATCAACCCCCAGATGGATGGCATGTAAAACCGTCTCTACCGCCTGGGTTTCGCTTGCCCGCTGAAGGGGAATTCCTCCGAATCCAAGTCGATACACCTCAAGTCCTGTTCTCCCAATCACCATTCTTTCCATGCTTTCCCCTAATCTTTTTTTGATTTATTACTTCTCCCTCGCTTTTAACCAACGATATGACATCGCCAGAATTTTAATATATGAGGTCAGAGCTTACATTGCAACATCTTTTCCATAGGCCCTCTCTCTTCCCCTTCTATTTGATAAACTATTCCCGCGAACTCCACTCGGGGGTTTCATGTTGTGGAGAAACTATGCCAACTAAATTTTCATATAACGAAACCAGATCTCATTCCTTTTGCCCTTCTGCCCCCTTTTTTCGTTGTCGGCCTCAAGAAGGTTGCATTCCTGATAGCAACCTTTTATTATTAGATTACCCGTTATGAAAAATAAAATCCCTTTTTCCAGACGGATCTCCCAGCAGGTTTTTTATGGATGGTGGATAGTTCTCCTCGGCTCTCTGATCCTGGCCGTAGGCGCAGGAATCCTTTCCCAAGCCTTTACGGTTTTTTTCCTGCCATTGAAGCGGGATCTGGCCGTAAGTAGTGCGGCCATCTCTCTCTTATACGGAGCTGCCCGCCTGGAAGGGGGTGCAGAAGGCCCCCTCGTTGGGTATTTGATCGACCGGTTTGGACCCCGGGTGGTGATTATTGTCGGGGCGACTTTGTCGGGAATTGGGCTCATTCTGCTTTCCCTGGTGCATAGCTTTTTCTCCTTTTTCTTTATCTATATTTTTATCATTTCTTTAGGGTTCAACGCCGGCTTTTTCCACCCTGTTTATGCCGTCGTAAACAGTTGGTTTATCCGCAACCGAGGGTTGGGGTTTTCCATCACCGGCGCCGCGACAAATATTGGCGGAATGGTTATGGCTCCTTTGCTTTCCTATTGGATCTTAAACTTTGGTTGGCGCACGGGGGCGGTCCTCGCCGGGCTGATCATTTTGATCGTGGTCCTCCCGGCCGCCATCCCCATCCACCGGACTCCTGAGGTTCTGGGGCTTTCGCCGGATGGTCGGTCTGCGCAAGGAAGCCCCCTAAACGCCTCCAACCCAATGCGAGATGGAGGCGCGGAATTAAACTTTACTGTTGGAGAAGCCTTGAGAACTTTAAATTACTGGTTATTATTTTTCAGCATCACCCTTCGGGTTCTTGTCACCGTCGCCTTAACGATTCATTTTGTCCCCATTCTGGTGTGGCAAGGAATGAGTGAAGCAGCGAGTGCCTATTTAATAAGTCTATTTGCCTTCTTCGCCATCATCACCACGCTGGTAAGCGGCTGGATAGGAGACCGATGGAACAAATCTCTTTTATGCAGCGTCGGTATCATTGCCACGGTCCTGGGAATGCTGGCCTTGATGCTAAGTCAATCACCGGCCGCTCTTTATGCCTTGCCCATCGGGCTGGCGATTACCATGGGAACCGTGCCCCAGAATTGGGCTTTGATTGGAGATTTTTTTGGACGCCGCAGCTATGCCATCTTGAGAGGGATCGTAGGAATCGGAACTGGCCTGGGAACTTTTTTATCCCCGATCTATGCCGGCTGGATCTTCGACCATAGCGGAAGTTATTATTATGTCCTTCTAACCTTCATCGTTATTCATATGGGGGCCTCATCGCTTTTTGCAATTCTTTACCACCGTTCCCCGCAGAAAGGTCTCCCGGATTTATGAATTGATTTTTTTCCAATCCTTCCCTTCCTCGAACATCTTGGGGTCAGTTCTTGCCAGGCTGTGGCTTTTTGAAACTTTTTAACCAATATTCCTTAATCAGTTATGATCAATATAGGAGGGCGTTAGGGGAAAAGCGGATAATTCCCGGAGGGAAGTTATAGACTGATGAGTGTAGGAAAAAAGATGTTTTCTTTTCCTATCCCCTTCAGCTTACGTTTTGACAACCGGGGCCTGGAGGAATTCCAGGGTGATGCCATCCGGGTCGGTGAAATACACAGCCATGGTACCCTTGTTAGGACCGGCGGGAACCTCAAGGGGTTTTGATTTGAATTGGACCCCTTTGGCCTTTAGGTCTGCATACAGGGCGGGTAAATTATCGACGTTGAAAGCCAAATGAGCGCTGCCGATATTATTCGTCCGACAATCAAGCTTTTCCCCGGACGGGCTGAGGTACTGGATCAATTCCAAGCGGTGCCCAGGAGCCTGTAGGTAGGCAATTTTTAAGTTCGCGCCTGGTATCCCGGTGACTTTTTCCGAGAAAGCCGGGTCCCTCCCGGTTAAGGAAATAAGCTCTAAACCCAGAAAATTACGGTAGAAGGATATAGATCGGTCCAGGTCGCTAACTGTAAAACTGGTATGGTTGACGTTGATGATCACGCTACACCTCCTTTACTTTAAATTGATTTCGATCTGCCTTGAATTAAAGATCATTCCATTCTTTCGATAGGAAAAATAGGCTTTTCCCCCAGGCGGGGATGGGGATAAACGGATTGAAATGAACCTTATAAAACTGCAGACGGAAAAGTTTTTTATTATTTCACTATTTCCGGGGGATGTTCCAAAAGTATAGTCGAATCTACCGGAGATTTTATATTCTAACTACCTCTTGGGGGCATTTGAAGGCGTTCCTGAGAACGTCTATTACTTCAGTTCTCGCAAGGCTTTATTGATCCGGCTCTCGAGGGCCATCTCCTGTTGATACTCTCCTTCTTCAAAATAATCTTCCATAAACCCTCTCTTTAACTCCAAGGATGAAGTCTTCCCTTCCTTGGTCAACGTTACCCGCCACAAACCCTTTTCCAGCTTCGCCTCCACTGTGATGGAAGGGCCCGCTTTTTCAGCCACGCCTTTGATTACCTGTTCTTTGCTGATCGGCATAATTTTCCCCGCTTATTTTTTTACTTGTACCCTAATTTATCATTGCTCTAAGAATCGGGCAAGAGGATTTATTTGCTCATGGGGATAACCGGGGGCCGAATATTGCTGTTCCCACCCGGACCAACGTAGCTCCCTCTTCAATGGCCACCTCAAAATCGTTCGACATCCCCATAGAAAGTTCGTTCACTACAATTCGGGGGATGTTCTCTTGCCTTAAGCGTTCCCCCAATTTTCTCAGCTTGATAAAATAAATTCGGGAATCTTCCGGATTTTCAAAGTAAGGGGGCATGGTCATAAGGCCTACGCCCGAAAGAGCCGGCATTTTGGACATTTCCTCAGCCATACGGAAAATCTCTTTTTCGGACGCTCCAAATTTGGTCGCTTCTCCACTCAGGCTGATTTGGAGTAAAACGGGTAGGACCTTCCCTTGCTGTTCCGCTGCCCGGTTCAGTTCATTAGCCAGGTTAAAGCTGTCTACGGAGTGGATCAAATCGAAGAGGCGAACAGCCATTTTGGCTTTGTTGGTTTGCAGGTGACCGATAAAATGCCAACCCACATTGTGCCCCACATTTTCGATTTTTTTCTTGGCCTCCTGTACGTAATTTTCCCCCAATATTTTCACTCCGGCCTGGATGGCCTGGAGCACGCGTTCCGTTGCTACGGTTTTGCTGACAGCCACCAGGCGGATTTCCTCGGGATTCCTCCCGGCGCGCCTGGCGGCCGCGTCCATTCGCTCCTCAACTCGCTTTAAATTTTCCGCAATATCCGACACTTTTCTTCCTTTTGGCCACAGAGATCACAGAGAACACAGAGATTTTTTCAGAAAGTCGAAAATCAAAGGTCGGAAAAAGTAGCCAAATTTTTTCACTTTATCACCCATTTGGTTTTTTACGTTTTTCGTTTTTAGCTATTAAGCATTGTTCCTCTGTGCCCTCTGTGGCAAAAAAATCACCCGCCCCTAATGCCCGTAAATCCTCGATGACTTCACAGAGTGGTAAACCCACTACATTGGTGTAAGAACCTCTGACTTCTTGCACCATAAAGGCGGCCTTTCCTTGAACCGCATAGCCTCCTGCCTTATCGAAAGGTTCACCGGTGCCCACGTACCAGTGAATCTCTTCTGCTGAGAGAGGTTTGAATTTCACCCAGGTGATTACTTTTCCTTCTTTTCTTTGCGGGGACGATGCGTTCAAGATACAATAACCGGTGAGCACGCGATGTTCGCGCTGACTGAGCAACCGGAGCATTTCTTCTGCTTCCGAACGATCTTTGGGCTTGCCCAAAATCTTCCCATCGATTTCCACCACCGTGTCCGCGGCCAACACCCAGCGACTCGGATTTTGCGCGGCAACATCTTCAGCCTTGGCTCGGGCCAGCCTCATGACATGCTCCTCCGGCGATTCTCCTGCGAAAAAACTTTCATCGGCTTGACTGGGAATCATCTTGAATTGGATGCCTAACAAGGCCAAGAGTTCTTGCCTACGGGGGGAAGCCGATGCTAAAATAATTACGTTATTGCCTTCTCTTTTCATCTTCGCGACACATTAAAATTGATAGTCTTATTTTAGCCACAGAGGGCACAGAGATCAGAGAGCTATAACCAAAATCTTTATAACAAAAGACAAAATGAAAAATCTTAATAAAAATTTCCAGAATTTGAAGGTTAGTAGTACAAAGGTTTAGAGAAAAGCTTTTATTCATAAATATGTTCGCTCTGTGTTCTCCGTGTGCTCTGTGGCAAATTTTGCTTTTTTACGAATTCATTAAAATTGGCCCAATGTTTAGCAGACGATTCATTATCCCAACATCATCTTTTTTCATCTATGGAGTGTTCTATGCCTTACCAGGAGCTAACCGTTCGCACTCATAGCCGGATCGAACTGGTGGACATCACAGCCCAGATTCAGAAATTCATCCGGGAGAATAAAGTGGAAAGTGGGCTTTTGGTCCTCTTTGTCCCCCACACAACAGCCGCCTTAACCATTAACGAGAATGCTGACCCCAGCGTTCAACAAGACATCCTTGCAGAACTCAACCGGCTTATCCCGCTTGCCGGTCCCTATCAGCATACGGAAGGGAATTCAGCCGCGCATATCAAATCTACCGTTATCGGCCCGTCCCAGACCCTTTTTATCGAGGGCGGGCGACTGGCCCTGGGAACCTGGCAGGGGCTGTTCTTCTGCGAATTCGATGGCCCGCGCACCCGGAAAGTTTGGGCCAAGATCATTCCGGAATAAAAATCTTACCACCGATCATCACCCTCCTCATCCGGGTTAAATCGTTCATACCCTACGCCGGAGAGCTCGGCAATAAATCGAGACGGCCGTTGAATCATTTCCCTTCTTCCCCGGTCAGGGGCAAACCGCGGATAGCAGAGGAAAAGCTCATCCCGGGCCCGAGTGATCGCCACATAAAAAAGTCTACGCTCCTCTTCCTCCCCCTCCCCGCCTGATTCCAACAGGCTCCGTACCGAGGGAAACCGCCCTTCGGCCAACCAGATGATAAAAACCACTGACCATTCTAATCCCTTCGCCTGATGCACAGAGCTGAGCTTTACTGTTCCATTTTCATCTCTTCCCCGAACGGGCGTGGATTCTCCCTCGAGGGAAGTAAGGAGAGCCAACTCGCTGAGAAAATCCTGACAGGAGGAATAGCGGTAAGCGAAAGCGGCAAGCTGTCGCAGGTCATCCATCCGGGACTCATAGTCAGGATATTTAGACTGGAGATAGGATTCATACCCTTCTTGCAGAACCCGGTCAATCATCCCCCCCGGGCCGGAGGTCTTTTCGAGATCACGAAGCATAGACAGGGTTCGGCTGAACAGGCGCCAATTCTCCCGAACCCGGCCGGGAATTTTCTGCAACACCTCTGGAGCATCCATAGACGTCTGTGGATTCAAAAAGCCGGAAAGAACCATCTGCCATATCTTATCGGCTGTGCTTTTGCCGATCTTAGGATAAAGCAGAAGAACCCTTTTCCAGGCCAGTTCGTCCAGGGGATTGCTGGTGATTTTCAAGTAGGAACTCACGTCTTTGATGTGGGCTTGTTCGAAAAATCGTAAACCTGACCGCACTTCATAAGGAATTCTTCGCCGGCTTAACTCCATCTGCAATTCCATGGAGTGATAATGGGCCCGGTAAAGAACAGCCATTTGCGCCAGGGGGACTCCCTGTTGGTTTATTTCCTCCAATTTTTGGGCCACGAAAGAAGCCTGTTCCATGATGTCTTGAACTGGAACCAGAATAGGCCTGGAGCCTGGCGGGCGGATGGTCTGCAACTCTTTCGGGAACTGGTAGCGATTATGGACGATGCTGGTATTGGCCAGATGTAAAATCTCAGGCGTGGATCGGTAATTCACCTCCAGTTTGTAGATCTTCGAACCTGGGTAACGCTCCGGAAAAGTGAGGATGTTGGCAAAGTTGGCACCCCGGAAAGAATAAATGGACTGAGAATCATCGCCCACTACCATGATGTTCCCATGCTGCCTGGCCAGAAGGTCCAGAACATCGGCCTGGAGGCGGTTGGTGTCTTGGTATTCATCGACTAAAAGGTGTTGAAATTGTTCATTATAACGCTTCCGCACTTCTGGATGTTCCCGGAGGAGGGTTTCCCAATAAAAAAGGAGGTCATCGAAATCCATGACATTTAGCTCTCGCTTCCGGTTCCGATAGCGCTCAACCACAGCCTGGATGTCATCCAAAAAGCCATGAAAATAGGGAACCCTTTCTAAAACAATCTCAGCGATTGGCTTGCGCGTATTCACCGCTAACCCCCAAAGGCTTCCAATAACTTCTCCTTTGGGAAATCGGGACTTTCTGGGATTGATCTTCAGGTCGGATAGGCAGGAATTCATCAATTTTTTGGCGTCATCCCGGTCAAGGATCGAATAGTTGGGCTGATACCCCACTAATGGGGCGTGCCGGCGGAGGATCCGGTTGCCGATATGATGGAAGGTTCCCCCCCATACTCTCCCGCCTGCCCCTCCAGCGGTTGGAACAAGAACTTCTACCCGGTGGAGCATTTCTCTGGCAGCTTTATTCGTGAACGTGAGTAACAAAATCCTTGAGGGATCTACACCCGACTCGATTAAATAAGCTACCCGGTAAGTCACGACTCGGGTTTTACCGCTACCCGCACCGGCGATGACTAATATGGGCCCCCCCGCAGCCTTGACCACGGCCAATTGCTGGGGATTCAGATCCCCATCGTAGTCCAGCAAAAAAGGACTTTTGGTTTGCGGCAAAAGCACTTTGTTTTCTTACCTCTTTTCTACCTGGGAAAGTTTAATCTTGCTTTCTTGGATAATTTTACGAAATAATTCTTCGAAACCAGGAAATTCTCGGCCAAAATCTTCCGCTCCGTGGTGGGTTAGGCAATGTCCCAGCATCTGCCGGGCCACAAAATACCCTGTGCGCGGTGGTAGGCCGGCATTGGCATCTCCAGGTCCGAAAAAGATCGGAACGAGTTTTTCCGAAGCCAAATCGGCTCCGGCCAACTCCAGCAGTACCTCCTGATTTTCCTGGCACCATTGCAGTCGCTCTGGCGTTAAGAACAGATGGCGGTGCAAGGGGATCTCCGGGTAAACAACTTCGCTAAAAAGAACGGAAAGTCCCTCGGCCACGATAAAAAAGAGGAGCGGGCGTTCTTGGGGTGGAAAAAAATTTCTGAGGAGAGAACGCTGGGCACAATGGCAATATTCATGGGAGACCAAGAGAGGAAGGTCTTTAAAGTCCTTAAAACGCTCCAACCCGAGAGCGATGGATGGCCAACCTTCCACTTCCAAGGTTGTGCCATCAGCGCTGAAGAAACCTACAAAGAGATACACCAAGGGCTCAGGATTCAGGAGCAGGGTACCCCGGCACCGGTTCAGGGCCGCCTCAGCCAAGACCGCCGGATCCTGGGATTGAACCAACGATCTAAGCTGGCCATAATCTTCTTCTTTGATCTTTCTGACCCTTGCGGCAATCTGCGGCGAGTCAAAATGGTTGAATGTCTTCCAATAGGCTTCAAAAAAATTTAGATGAGGTTGGATATAAAGCCGCTGATAGGCCAGCCAAGGATCTTCTTTTCCTATCTGGCCCAAAAATTCGAAAAAATTAAGATAGAGAGGTTTTACAGCCATCGATTTAAATGATCCAATAAATTAGCCACAGAGGACACAGAGATCACAGAGCTATAACCAAAAAATTAGAACAAAGAACAGCTTAGAACACGGGTGAAAGCAAATTGTAGGGGCAACCCTCCGTGGTTGCCCATTTTACGGGCGGCCACAGAGGGCCGCCCCTACGTTTTTTAACAAAATTTCGAGATTTTGCACGTTATACATAACGGCATAATTGTTGACAATAAATACAGAATATCCTATACTACCTCCAAGATAAAAAGTGCACTCTGTGA
>JAURYC010000270.1 GCA_030654105.1 Deltaproteobacteria bacterium | reverse complement strand
TCCTGCGAAGGCTTTTTCGTCTGTTCATTCAACAACTGCTGTAGGTTGGTAAAGGATTTGGCGGCTGATGAGCTTTCCAGGGCTTTGACCGCAATATCCTGCACCTTCTGGTTGGCTTTTTCCAGGAACTGGGTAAGGCCGGCAATCTGGGCGCTCTGTTCTTTCGCGGTTTTTTCCAGGGACTCGATCCGCGTGGCCAGAACATTCTTTTCGCCGATGAATTCCTTCTTCAGCAATTCTTCCCTGTTTTTGGCTTCCAGGTTCAATCTTTCCGTGGTTTCTTTTGCGGCCTTAGCCACGGCCGTATCCATCTCTTTGGGGAACAAGGCGACTTTTTTGCGCAAATCGTTCAACTCCTCTTCCTTTTCGGCAATAATGCGCTCTCTACCCTTCAATTCCCCTTCCATCCGCTCGCGGGTAAGCTGGATCTCTTTCTCCAATTTCGCTTTTTCGTCTTCAAATTTATCCTTGGCGATCTGCTGCTGCCGTTTGAAGGCATATTCGTACTCTTCCTTTTCTCTTTGCCGCCGCTTGTTCTCCGCCAGATCCCGCTCTTTTATCTCGGCTTCGTGCTCCTCCTTCTCATTGGCCCATTCGAGCCGGAGGGTTTGGATCTCCTGGGTCAGCTCCTCTTTCCGGGTAGCCATCTCCGTTTCGAACTGCTGCCTTTTCTGGTTCTGCGTTTCGATAAGGGCCGCCAGCGTCAGGGCCGACTTTTCAATCTCGAACATTTCCTGAAGTTCTTTTTCCTTTAAGGCAATGGCATTCTGGATTGCTTTGAACTTGTTGACCTCTTCCTCCAGTTTATCTCCAATCTGGGTGAGCATCTTGCCCGTCTCGATCTTCAGGGTACTGATCTCCTTGACGACTCCTTCCGAAGACAGGGCGTCGGCCACCTGAACAACTTCTCTCGCTTTTTTCTCCTCGATTTTCTTCTCCGGTTTCAGTTCGGCTTCTTTCCTTTCGTCCATCTGTTTCAAAAGCGAGTGGTAAGCCTCCATCATTTCCTGTTTGGTATTGCTCAACGAAAGCTTTTTGGGCTGCACTTTTTTCTCTTCCATGGCTTTGTCCTTTCTGCTTTTAAATTTAAATCCCCCCAACCCCCCTTTTTAAAAGGGGGGCGAGTGGGGGATTTGGGGGGTTTCGTTTTTTTTCTGGCATGGTTACCCTCTGGATTATGGATTAGGGGGGATAAAGCGCAATAGAAGTCTAATCAAATGGTCCGGAAGAATCAACGGATTTTTTGCGCACCTCGATTGATCTACGGTGCCCTTCCAGGTTTTCCATTGCGGCCAGATGCATACCCGGCGGGGAAAGTTTTTTCAGGCCCTCCGGTGAAAGGCAGATCAGGCTCGATCGCTTGAGGAAATCATAAACTCCCAGGGGGGAAGAAAAGCGGGCCGTTCCCCCTGTGGGCAACACATGGTTGGGGCCGGCAACATAATCCCCAATGGCTTCCGGAGAAATATGGCCCAGGAAGATGGCCCCCGCATTTTCGATCTTGGGCAAGAGGCCGAAGGGGTCGGCCACAGCCAGCTCCAGGTGTTCCGGGGCCAGGTCATTGGCAATTTTAACTGCCGCAGAAAGATTTTTTACGATGAGGATTGCCCCCCAATTTCTTAGAGAAGGTTCGGCAATTTTCCGGCGGGGCAATACGGAAATTTGCTGGATGACTTCTTTCTGGACCTTTTCGGCGAAGCTTCGGGAGAGGCATAGCAGGACAGCAGAGGCCTGCTCATCATGCTCGGCCTGGGAGATGAGGTCAGCCGCTAAAAATGATGGATCGCCGCTGCCATCGGCTATGATCAGAATCTCACTGGGCCCGGCGATGGCATCGATGGCCACTTCCCCGAATACCAACCGTTTCGCCGCGGCGACGTAAATATTGCCCGGTCCGACAATCTTGTCCACTTTGGGGATGCTTTTAGTGCCAAAGGCCATCGCCCCGATCGCTTGAGCACCTCCGATCTTAAAGACGGCATCGACCCCGGCAATCTGCGCTGCCACCAGGACAGCAGGGTTTATATGACCCTGGGGGGTGGGGCTGGCCATGATGATGCTGGAAACTCCGGCCACCTTTGCCGGGATGGCATTCATCAACACGCTGGAAGGGTAGGCCGCTTTTCCTCCGGGAACGTAGATACCAACGGTCTCAACTGGGCGCACAATTTGCCCGAGGATGGTCCCGTCTTCTTCGGCAAAAGACCAGGATCGACGATCTTGCAGGGAGTGGAATCTTTCGATCCGGGCCGCTGCAAATTCCAGGACTTTTTTTTCTTCCCGGCTCAACGCTTTCAGCGCGGCTTGGATTTCCCCCCTGGAGACGCGCAGAGTCTTCGACGAAGCCTTCCAACCATCATATATCCTGGTGAGTCTGAGGAGAGCCTGATCCCCTTGTTTTTTGACCTGCTCCAAAATGTCGCGGACCTGCACTTCTACCTTGGCCAATTCGGCCTCTCCCCTGTGGGACAACTTTTTTAAAAATTTCGCAAAACCTATCTCTCCAGAAATGAGGACTCTCATGGGGTTATTCCTTTACCCGGCTGATTTTCGCTCCCAGCTTGGTTAACTTCTGGTCAAGCTTTTCATATCCTCGGTCCAGATGGTAAATGCGGGAGACCTCCGTTGTCCCTTCGGCGGCTAAGCCAGCCAAAACCAAAGAGGCACTGGCCCGCAAGTCTGTAGCCATCACGGGGGCGCCGGTGAGACTGGCCCGACCGCGGACAATCGCATTCGGACCCTCCACCCGGATCTCTGCCCCCATCCGCCTCAATTCACTCACATGCATGAAACGATTCTCAAAAACGGCCTCCGTGATGACGGATAGCCCACTGGCCAAGCACATTAAGGCCATGATCTGAGCTTGCATATCCGTCGGAAATCCCGGATAGGGCAGGGTTTTGACATCCACCGCCTTAATATTAACCGGCCCGATGACTTTCACGCCATCTCCTTCGGGAAAAATTTCCAGCCCTGCTTCTCGCAGTTTGGCCACCACGGCCTCCATCTGGGTGAGATCACAGTTCAGGAGTTTCACGTTGCCTTGCGTCATTCCAACCGCCACCATAAGAGTGCCGGCTTCGATGCGATCGGCCATGATGGCGTGCTCCATCGGCTTTAACTCTTCCACCCCGTCAATGATCACCACATCGGTTCCGATCCCCTGAATCTTGGCCCCCATTTTATTCAAAAAATTGGCCAGATCTACCACTTCGGGTTCGCTGGCCGCATTTTCTAAAACGGTCCTTCCTTCAGCCAGGGTCGCAGCCATCATAATATTTTCTGTTCCGGTCACCGTGGAAAGGTCAAAATAGATTTTGGCCCCCTTCAGGCGGTCGGCCCGGGCTTCCACGTATCCATGTTTCAACTCGACTTTTGCTCCCAGAGCTTCGAGGCCTTTGAGGTGCAGATTAATAGGCCGGGCACCGATGGCACATCCTCCGGGAAGAGAGACGCGGGCACGCTTCCATTTGGCCACCAAGGGACCCAGGACCAGCACCGAAGCCCGCATGGTTTTAACCAGATTGTAGGGTGCCTCGTAGGAATGAACCCCGGCTGCATTCAATCGTACCGTCCCACTTTCTCCTTCGATCTTGACGCCCATCTGCCGAAGAAGTCTGGCAATGGTCCGAATGTCGGTCAAGGCCGGTACGTTTTGCAGGGTATTCCACCCTTCCACCAAAAGAGAGGCCGCGAAAAGCGGGAGGGCAGCATTCTTCGCCCCGCTGATGGGAATCTGCCCTACCAGGCGATAGCCTCCTTCGATGATCATCTTTTCCATAGCTCCAACTCCAATAATAGTTAGGGACGCAGATTGCAAAAATTTAAAACGCTATGCGCATAGCGCTAAGCGCTTAGCGGAACTCTGCGTTCCCCTGCGTCCCCAAATATTTTTTTAACCGCGACTCACCTTTTTCGGGCCTTAAATACTCTTTTGATCCCAGCCAGATCTGGGATAAAATCGAAGGCATCGAGATCCGGATTTTCTGCGGCAATCTTTCGAACTTCCGGATCTTGCCCTGCGCCGATCTCGGCCAGGAACCAGCCTTCTGGCTGGAGAAACTCTCCCACTCTCGGCAGAGCTCGACGAAAGAAAGCCAAACCGTCTTTTCCCCCGTCCAGTGCTACTCGGGGCTCAAAATCGCGCACCTCTGGCGCCAGAGAAGCAAAATGACTCCGGGGAACATACGGGGGGTTGGAAAGGATAAGTTCAAATTGACTCCCTTCTTCCAAAGGAGCAAACAGATCTCCTTGTAAAAATTGAATGCGTTCTTGGACTCCATTCCCTAAGGCATTTTCGCGAGCAATGGCGAGGGCCTTTCCCGAAAGATCCGTGGCCACCAACGAGGCCAACGGGAGCTCCTTCGCCAGGGCGATACTGACGGCGCCGCTGCCCGTACCGATCTCTAAAATGCGCCAACTCCGCGTTGGTCGTTTCGCGTCGACCAATACTTGCAGGGCTTCCGCAACCAATACTTCGGTCTCCGGACGGGGAATAAGAACGTCCGCAGTGACTTTAAAAGTTAGCGACCAGAATTCGCGTTTGCCGACGATGTAGGCCAAAGGCTCACGCGCCAGCCTCCTCTGGATCCGCTTTTTGAATCGGGTCAGCTCCCTGGGCTGGAGCGGCTGATCGAAATGGGTATAAAGCCCTACCCGGTCCATCCCCAGTGATTCAGCCAGAAGAACCTCGGCATCGAGGCGGGGGCTGGTTAAACCTTCCTTCTTGAATCTTTCATCGGTCCAGCGGATCAATTTGAGGATCGTCCAAGTGTCCTGGGGCAATGGCCCTTCCTTCTTAATTACCGAGATTTCAGGGCCTCGGCCTGAAAATGGGCATTTAGGACATCTACCACTTCAGCTAAGTCCCCTTCAAGGACGCTGTCTAAACGGTGCAAGGTGAGGCCTAGGCGATGGTCTGTAATCCGATTCTGTGGAAAGTTATACGTACGCACGCGTTCACTACGATCCCCGCTGCCCACTTGGCTTTTCCGGTCTTCAGATATTTCGTTGTGCTGCTCCTCCATCAACTGGTCGAGCAGGCGGGCCCGCAGCACCTTCAGGGCTTTGGCCTTGTTTTTATGCTGGGATTTCTCATCCTGGCAGGTCACCACCAGGCCGGTGGGGATGTGAGTGACCCGCACGGCTGAGTCTGTGGTGTTGACACTCTGCCCTCCGGGTCCTGAAGAACGATAGACATCGATGCGCAGATCGTTGGGATTGATCTCCACTTCCACTTCATCGGCCTCAGGCAAGACGGCCACGGTGACCGCGGAAGTATGAATCCGCCCCGATGATTCGGTTACGGGAACGCGTTGGACCCGATGGACACCGCTCTCATATTTCAAACGGCTGTAAACCTTTTTCCCTTCAATGAGGGCGATGATCTCCTTAAAACCCCCCAATCCTGTAGGATTCTGACTCATCACCTCTACCCGCCAGCGATTCATCTCGGCGAATTTGGCATACATACGAAATAGATCGGCGGCGAAGAGGGCCGCTTCTTCTCCGCCGGTCCCGGCCCGAATTTCCAAAAAAATGTTCTTGTCGTCTCTCGGGTCCTGGGGCAAAAGGAGAGTCTTGATTTCTTCCTCCAAGGCCGCCTGCCGTTCTTTTAAAGAATGCAGTTCTGCTTTGGCCAGTTCCCTCATTTCTTCATCGGATTCCGTAAGCAGGTTATGGCTTTCCTTGATTTCTTCCTCGACCTTTTTGTAAGCGCGGTAGGTTTCCACGAGTTTGGAGATCCCGGCCCTTTCCCGGGCCAGTTTCTGCATCTCTTTGGGGTTCCCCAAAACTTTGGGGTCGGTGAGGAGCTTTTCCAACTCCTCATAACGATTCTCAACTTCATCCAGTTTTTGGAACATGTCTGCCATTACTTGGGACGCAGATTTTCGCCGATACCCGCAGATAAAAATACAAAACAGCAAAACAGAAATTGCTTTAAGGCTATTGCATATTTAAAATCCTGAAAATCTGCGTTCATCTGCGTCCAATATGTTTTTATTAAAATTACAGAACCGCTTTCTGCCCGGATTCCAGCCTCAGAGCACCCTTAAGGGCCCGCAGGGCAATTTCGATTTGATCATCCGTGGGGGGCTTGGTGGTCATCCGCTGCAGCCACAGGCCTGGAGCAATGATGATTTTTAAAGCAGGATGGTCCGGCTTTTTTCCACTGAGTTTGATCACTTCATAGGCCAAACCGGCGATGGGAAAGATTAGGGGAAGCTTAATACCGATGTAAATCAGATTGGTCAACCCCTTACCCAAAGTTGGAAACTTGGGCAGAAAAGGAAAGATGACGGAGAACAGGACAATACTGATGAGAAATACGACGAGCAGAAAGGCTGTGCCACAACGGGGGTGGAGAGTGGAATACTTCCGGGCGTTGCTCACCGTTAATTCCTCCCCGGCCTCGTAAGTATAGATACACTTATGCTCTGCCCCGTGGTACTGGAAAATTCTTTGGATGTCCTTCATGAAAGAGATCAGATAGATATAGCCGATTAAAAAAAGCACCTTGATGACCCCATCGATCAGATGGAAATAAAGGCTCTCGACCCCAAGATCCTGGTGGAAGAAATGGCCTAAGAATCCCGTTAGGTAGTGGGGAAGGACGATGAAAAAGAGGACCCCGATCCCAAAAGCCGCAGCCATGACCAGGCCCAGCGTCCATGAGCCCAATTTCCCTTCTTCCTTTTCCCCACCTTTTTCCTCTTCCAGGGCCTGGCTCGCTGAAAAAGAAAGGGCCTGCAGGCCGTTGATCAGGGTTTCGATGAGGACAACCGAGCCTCGAATCAGCGGCCATTTCAAAAATTTAACCCGCTGCGCAAGCGAACGCCAGACGTCCTCTTTGACCACCACTTCCCCGCTGGGCTTACGCACGGCGATCGCCAGAGCGTTGGGCGCCCTCATCATTACACCTTCGATAACCGCTTGGCCGCCGACAGAAATTTTAGCCATGGCCCTATTTACTTCAGACCGTATTTCTTCTGAAAACGTTCCACTCGCCCGGCGGAATCAATCAGCTTCTGCTTGCCGGTAAAAAAAGGATGGCAACGGGAACAGATTTCTACGGAAATTTCTTTCTTGATCGATTTGGTCCGAATCTCACTCCCACAAGCGCACTTGATCACGGAATCGACAAATTGAGGATGAATCCCTTTTTTCATTTTAACCTCCCGATGGAACCAGTAACCCCAGCGATATTTTCGCCAAGGGGCCTTCAATTTTTTAATAGCGTTTTTCTCAAAGTGTCAAAAAACAGGGTCCTAAAATTTCAGGGTTCGAGGGTATTGCTTTATTATTTTTTTCACTTGACCCCTTGAACCCTGGAATCCTGGGACCCTTTACTTCGCTAACGGCTCATAGAATCCAAAAATTCCTGATTATCCTTGGCCCCTTTCATCTTATCCTGGAGAAATTCCATGGCGTCGATGGAATTCAAAGGTTGGAGGAGTTTGCGCAGAATCCATACCCGGTTGAGCTCATGGGAGGAAAGAAGGAGTTCTTCCTTCCGCGTGCCGGATTTGTTGATGTCGATGGCGGGAAAGATACGCCGGTCGGCTAATTTCCGATCCAGAACGATTTCCATGTTGCCTGTCCCTTTGAATTCTTCGAAGATCACCTCATCCATCCGGCTCCCGGAATCTATTATGGCTGTGGCGATGATGGTCAGGCTGCCCCCCTCTTCCACATTTCTCGCGGCTCCGAAAAACCGCTTCGGACGATGCAGGGCGTTAGAGTCCACCCCACCGGAGAGGATCTTGCCGCTGGGGGGGACAACCGTATTATAGGCCCGGGCCAACCGGGTAATGCTGTCGAGAAGGATGATCACGTCTTTCTGGTGTTCAATCAGGCGCTTGGCTTTTTCCAGGACCATTTCAGCCACCTGGACATGCCGCTGAGGCGGTTCATCAAAGGTCGAGCTGATCACTTCCCCCTGAACTGACCGCTGCATATCCGTAACTTCTTCCGGGCGCTCATCGATGAGCAAGACAATCAGAGCCATGTCTTTGTGGTTGACCGTCACGCTGTTGGCAATGGCTTGGAGGATCATCGTTTTGCCGGCGCGCGGGGGGCTGACGATCAAACCGCGCTGCCCCATCCCGATCGGCGTCAGAAGGTCCATGACCCGCATGGACATGTTATTATCCCCGGCCACTTCTAAATTAATCCGGGCATTGGGATAGAGGGGAGTGAGGTTATCGAAGAGAATTTTTTCCCTGGCCAAATCTGGCTCTTCGTAATTTACTGCTTCAACCTTTAATAAAGCAAAATAGCGCTCCCCTTCTTTTGGGGGCCGAATCTGACCGGCAATAGTATCTCCTGTGCGTAAGTTAAACCGCCGGATCTGGGAAGGCGAAACATAGATGTCATCGGGCCCCGGCAAATAATTAAAATCCGGAGACCGGAGGAATCCGAAACCGTCTGGTAGGGTTTCCAGAACTCCTTCCCCATAAATCAGCCCATTCTTCTCGGTCTGGGCCTGAAGGATGGCAAAAATAAGATCTTGTTTGCGCATCCCGCTGGCACCCTCGACGTTGAGCTGCCGAGCCAATTTATTCAGCTCACTGATCTTCTTCTCTTTCAGATCAATAATATTCATTGCCACTCCTTAAAAAAATAAAAGTTCTTAATTGTCGCCAATCCCGGCTGCCCAACGAGTGGTTAGAAGTAAAACGCTCTCGCCCTTCTCCGCAGGCGGAAGTCTTTTCCAGTCCTGAAGGCAAGAAGGGAGAAAAAGGCTATAGGCTCCAAGGCCAAATGAATATCTTTTCCACCGCTTTACTTATGAACCTTTTGAAACCCCTAACGAGCACATGTGAACCTTGTTCGGTTTCCAGAAAGGATTTTGTTGGATTAGAATTCAAGGCAGATTCTTTGATTTTTTTCGGCAATCCCTGCGGAAGGATTCTATCCTATTGTAAGAATTGGCCAAACCCTTGTCAAGAAATATTTTTGGAGATTTTCTTTTGCCATGACCCTCTCTTAAGCCCTCTTGCTCAAGGCAAGGAAGTTCAATTGTCTCCCTCGGGTCTTCCCCCCAGCCCGGTATGAATAAAATGTATCGGGACAGCAATAGGTACAATAATCCACCCGCTGGATGTTCGCTTCTGTCACTCCCGCTTCCTTCAATAACCAGGTATTGGCTTGATATAAATCCAAGGACCATTTTCCTCTCCCGCGAGGAGAGGCTATCTGCCCCCAGGGAAGCCTCGTTACAGAAAAAGCTTCTTGCACCGGCCCATCCACTTCCAAACAACAGGGCCCAATGCACGGTCCCATGGCGACCAGAATGTTTTCCCCTTTACACCTGAAAACCTCGCGCATTTTTTCCACTGCCTTAAAGGAAATGGCCTTGGCCGTTCCTCTCCACCCCGCATGAACGATGCCCACCGCTTGTTGGACAGGGTCGAAAAGTAGGACGGGTAAACAGTCGGCGGTGAACACACTCAAGGCATATCCCGGTAAACAGCTGATTAAAGCGTCTCCCTCTTGCAGCCAGAGGTCTCCCGGTTGCTGGCTCCCCCCGGCAAAAACAACAACCCTGTCCCCGTGGACCTGGCGAAGGGCCACCAGGGGGAAAAGCTCACCCCTCTCCTGCAAGGAATGACCCCACCAATCTTTCTTAGAAACCTTATCCCCCGCTTCCCCTCTCTTCCCAAAGCCATGGACGATCCTACCCCTTTTTTCCCATTCTTCAATTCGCAGAAATTCCACTTGGCGGATTCCTTTTTTCAGAAAGGGTCTATTCCTTCCGACTTCTGGCCCCCCCATTCTTCTCTTTGGGAAAAGAAATCTCCTGCGCCATCCAGTTTTTTTAATAACGCGATGGCTTCTTCTATGTCCGCAGGGAGGGGGGACGAAAAAATCAATTTTTCTCCAGTAACCGGATGAACGAAACCGAGCGCGCCAGCATGAAGAGCCTGCCGCCGCAATTTTTGAAGCCCTTGCCGGAGGAGCAAGGGTTCAATCGCCACCAACCTCTTCCGGCCGCCGTATAAGGGATCGCCAAGGATGGGATGGCCGAGGGAAGAAAGATGAACTCGGATCTGATGGGTTCGTCCAGTCTGCAAGCGGAATTCCGCCAGGCAAAAGTGATGGTAGCGCTCCAAAACCTGCCAATGGGTTCGAGCTTCCCTGCCTTTTCTGGGCCGGACAGACATTTTCTGGCGGTGCGTCGGATGACGGCCAATGATGGCCTCGCTCTGACCTTCATCCGGAATCTGGCCAAAGACAATGCCAACGTATTTCCGAAGAGGAGTATGCTCCTTGAATTGGGCGGATAAAGCCCGGTGCGTAAAATCTTCTTTCGCCACCACTAGCACGCCCGAAGTGTCTTTGTCCAAGCGATGGACAATTCCCGGGCGCAGAACCCCACCGATTCCCGAGAGGTCGGTACAATAATGGAGAAGGGCATTGACCAGCGTACCCGAAAAGTTTCCAGCCGCCGGGTGGACGACCATTCCCGCAGGTTTGTCCACCACGATGAGATGGCGATCCTCATAGAGAATGGTCAGCGGGATGGGTTCTGCCTGGGTCTCCAGCTTCTGGGGCTTGGGAAGGGTTAGGGTGACCACATCATTTTCCTTCAACCGCATTCCCGCTTTGACCTTCCTTCCCCCAACCTGAACATTTCCTTTCTCGATCAGCCGTTTGATCTGGGTTCGAGAGAGAAGTGTCTTCTTTTGGGAGAGGAAGACATCCAGTCGTTTTAGGGAGTCTCTTGAATTCACGCGTAAGGCGATATTCGAATTCATCCTTGATTGATCAGGAAATGGCGAAGTGCCCGAAAGGGAGACGAAAGACCTTCTTTATTTTTTTCCTCTTTACCAAACTTTTAATTTCCTCCAACTTTTCCCGCGCCGCTTGCTCGCCAGCGCGCAGGCATTCATCCATATGCCCAAAGTCGGACCAATGAATGCCTGATACCTCCGGGGAGATGACCACGTCGGCTTCCTTCAGCTGCAATTGACTTAAGATAAAACGGCTGATCTCGTTCGTTCGCAGAACGATGCCCAGTCCCGTGCTTAAATCCTCCGTGTCTTCCAGCCCCTCCGCCACATCAACCCCAATGACCAGGTCCGCTCCCATTTCTCTGACCGGGCGAACCGGAACGCGGTTGACCCAGCCGCCGTCCACCAGTTCCCGGTTATCGATTCTAACCGGAGGGAGAATTCCCGGGATGGCGCAGCTGGCACTCACGGCTTTTCTTATGGACCCCTTCCTTAGGACGACTTCTTCTGCTAAATTCAAATCCAAGGCGATGATGGCCAGGGGAATTTGGGTTTGCTGGATTTCTGCGTTATCCAGCAAAAAATTGATGTTCTGGGCAAAATTTTCTTCCGAGATGGGGGCCCGCTTGGTCAAGGATTGACTATAGAAGATTCCCTTTTTGATGAAACTGGCGAAGCGCTGGAAGATTCCTTCATACCTGGCTGATTCTTCAAAGTTGTGAACGTGCAAGAATTCAGGGTTGGTCTTTTTGAATTCTTTGCTTTCTAAGTAGCGGCGGAACCGCTCGATGACAAAATCGCATTTCGGTGACAAGGCATACGCCCCCGCAACCAAAGCTCCCATGGAAGTGCCCGCGAGCAAATCGATGGCGATCCCCTCTCTTTCCAATGCACAGAGGACTCCCAGGTGAGCCAACCCCCTGGCTCCGCCACCGCCCAGCGCCACACCGATTCTACAGAGTTTGATCATGCTTCTTTAGGAAACTATTTCCGAGGAGTTTTCTCGGCGATTCGCAGCCTCACCCGGGCCCGCTCCCATGCTTCCATTTCCTTCAGGTATGCCGGGTCATCCTTGGAAAGCTTCTTAAGCCCTTCCTCCGCCCGGGTCTTGGCGGTTTGGGCCCGTTCGGTGTCGATCTCCTCAGCTGGCTCCGCCGTATCCGTTAGAATGGTCGTTCTTGTGGGAGTGACCTCTGCAAAGCCACGATTAATAGCCAGAAAATGAATTTCCTTGTCCCTCCGGTAGTGCAATTCTCCGATGCGGAGAGAAGTAAGGAAAGGGATATGGCCGGGAAGGACCCCAAAATCCCCCTGGCTCCCGGCGATATAGGCTTCCTCAACCTTCGAGCTAACCACCAACCCGTAGGGGGTAACAATTTCCAAGAGAAAAGACTTATCCATGGGAAACCCCTTAGCCTATGGCCCCTAAGCGCTCGGCTTTGGCCACGGCATCCTCGATCGTTCCCACCATATAAAAGGCCTGTTCGGGAAGATGGTCATATTTCCCTTCCACCAGTTCCTTAAACCCCCGGACTGTATCTTTGATTTTCACATAGGTTCCTGGCGTTCCGGTGAACTCCTGGGCTACGAAGAACGGTTGGGAAAGAAATCGTTGAATCTTCCGGGCCCGGGAAACGGTGAGTTTATCTTCTTCAGAAAGCTCATCCATTCCCAGGATCGCGATGATATCTTGAAGGTCCTTGTATTTCTGAAGAATATATTGAACTCTGCGGGCAACCTGGTAATGCTCCTCCCCCAGGATTAACGGATCCAGGATGCGGGAGGTAGAATCCAAGGGGTCCACGGCCGGGTAAATGCCCAACTCGACGATCTGCCGGGAAAGGACGGTCGTGGCGTCTAAATGGGCGAAAGTGGTCGCCGGCGCAGGGTCGGTGAGGTCGTCTGCCGGCACATAAATCGCCTGAACCGAAGTGATGGATCCACGTTTGGTGGAAGTGATGCGTTCCTGTAATTCTCCCATTTCCGTAGCCAGGGTCGGCTGGTAACCCACGGCGGAAGGCATTCGACCCAAAAGGGCGGAGACTTCCGAGCCGGCCTGGGTGAAGCGAAAGATGTTATCGATGAACAACAGTACATCTTGCCCCTCTTCATCCCGGAAATACTCAGCGGCGGTCAGGGCCGAAAGCCCTACGCGCGCCCGCGCCCCCGGGGGCTCGGTCATTTGTCCGTAGATTAGGGCAGTCTTTTCCAGAACCTTCGACTGTTTCATTTCTAACCAGAGGTCATTCCCTTCGCGGGTGCGTTCTCCCACGCCGGCGAAAACCGAAAATCCTCCGTGCTCCCTGGCCACGTTATGGATCAATTCCATGATGATTACCGTCTTGCCGACCCCGGCTCCCCCGAAGAGCCCGATCTTCCCGCCTTTTAGATAGGGGGCCAGCAGGTCAACCACTTTAATCCCCGTTTCGAACGGTTCCATGGCGGTGGACTGCTCAGAAAAAGACGGGGCCGGGCGGTGGATCGGGTAACGTAATTTCGTGACTACGGGTCCCATTTCATCCACCGGCATTCCCACGACATTCAAAATCCGGCCTAAAGTCTCCCGGCCCACCGGCATGGTGATCTGCTCGCCGTAATAGGCGGCTTTCATGCCGCGGACCAACCCATCGGTTGTATCCATGGCCACACAGCGGACAATTTCGTCGCCCAAGTGTTGGGCTACTTCTACCACCAAGTTTTCCTCCCGATCATCGATGCTGGGGTTGGTAATTTTAACCGCGCCGAGAATAGGGGGTAATTCCACTCCCCTGAACTCAATGTCCACCACTGGCCCGATGATCTGAGCCACTTTTCCAACCTGAATCACTTTTTTCCTCCTGAAATCAAATTATCGGCTTTTCCATTTGACTCATGTTGCTGTTAAGCACAGCTTATATCGTGGCTCGGGGGCCAGGGGGCTGAGCGCCGGCAGCATCGGCCGGGAGAAAACCTTGCAAGAA
>JAURYC010000269.1 GCA_030654105.1 Deltaproteobacteria bacterium | reverse complement strand
GGTTACGAATTTCATGAGCCACACCCGCGGCCAGGTTGGCCAGGGAAGATAGCTTTTCAGCTTGGTGGATCTTTTCTTCCATCTCCTTCATTCTATCCAGATGTCGATTCTCCATGCGGTAAATGAAAGTTACACCCAATCCGCCGAAGACCAAGAGCAGGAGGCTGAAAAGAACGATATTGCGCTGGTCGGCTGAAATAATCTGCTCCACCTTTTCCGTGGAAAGTCCCACGCGAAGGACCGCGCGGTTATTTTTGTCCAAGGCCACAACCTTGGCCACTTCGAGAATTCCCGGAATTTTTTGCCTGGCAATCTGAGGTCCTGACCCGGACTTGGAAAAAAGTTGCCGGATGAAACCAGTCCCTTCTTTTTTACCGATTTTTTGCAGGCTGGTGTCCGCCCAGATTTCCGAATCTTCCCCTTGGATGGAGATATATTTGGTTTCGCCTTTGTCTCTCCATTCCTCGACCAGTCCTTGGAGGATTATCCGGCGCCGGAAAAAATGAATATCCGACTCATCGGCGTGCAGGATCAGAATTCCTTCTCCCGCCTTCCGGAAAATGGCAACGGAAAGATGATCAATCTGGCCAGCCTCGAACTTTTCCGAACGTTCTATGGCGTAGGAGGCTTTTCCCTCCAGAAGAGGTTGATAAAAGGGTCTTGGGTTTTTGCCTGGTGAACCCCCTGGGCGGCGACTAAAGGAGAATTTCTCTCCCGCGACGACCATCTCGATTCCGGAAAAATGCCTGACCTCCCCCTCTTTTTGTAATAGGGTTTGTTGAGGAGGGGAGTTGCCCAATTCTTGATCGATCTGAAAGGCAACGTCTAAGATCAGATCAACGACCGATTCTTCGAGAGCCCAAAAATTAATGGGGGTTATGAAAGCGGAAACATCTGGAAAGACTTCGATCGTGTTCAGGGAGGCAAAGGTATTCTGGGCGCTTTTCTCCATGCCCGTGATTAGAGCCGATCCTTCATCGAAGAGCATTTGGAAGAGATTATCTTTAGCGCGTTTGGTTTCGTACGTTCCGTTGGCCACGAGGAGCAGAGCCAGGAGCCCCCAGATGACCAGAAGGTTGAGAGGGCGAAAGAACCAGCGTCCCTTGGGCTCTAGTTTTTTTTTCGCTAAGGTCATAAGAGAGGTTAAATTCCTCTATTCTCTTCTGATTCCTCGCCCCTGGCCTGGCATCATCCGCTGGCCGTGGAATCCTCGCCAAAATAACCCCGGCGGGAGGAGTTCGATTTGCTCAGGAGTAAGGACTTGGCGTGTCTCCAACTGGTAAAGAACAGTCCGCTCCTGGAGCTTGGATTCCAGCCCGGATATCTCCCGTTGCTTGGCTAAAACTTGATTGGGATCAGCCTGAGGGTTGGCCAAAAGGTCCTTCAGGTCGAACCGTTTGATTACCAGTTCATTCCTCAAAACCAGTGTATCCCTTAAGTAGGACTCCCGTAACTTTTGCAGGCGTGCTGTCTGTTCTTCAGTTAGGTTAAGGCGCTGGGCCCAGTCTCCCATCATCGAACCATGCATCGGGCCCATCATCCCCTTCCGCTCGCGGAACTCTTGGCCTTTTCCCCATGGACCCCCCGGCCCTTTCCCTTCCCAAGCTCCCTGACCAAAGGCAGAAGTGGAAATGATAAGCAACAAAAAAAGATTTAGGGAAAATTGCCGAACCACGACCAATTTTTTTAAACCTCCAAAACCTCACCTACCCGGCCGAAGAAAAAATTTTCACCGAACTCGGCGTACAAACGCGAGGCCGCCTTTAAACCCGTACAGTGAGAAACTCCGACCTTTTCCACCCTGTATTCCTTGAGGGCCGTAATGGTTTCTTCCACCTGCAGGGGAGAGGCAAAATCTAAATGGGTTCCCCCGATGACGGCGTACACTCTATCTTTTCCGGTCTTCTCCATGGCGTGTCCTAAGGTGTTGATCATCCCGGCATGGGCACAACCCAAAACCAATACCAACCCTTGGGGGCTCTCGACAACCAAAGATTGATCATCCAGCAATGGGTCCGGGATCAATTTCCCCTTGCTTTCGGCAAAAAGATTGGGGGCTCCTTTTTCAAAAGGAGTCTTACGCGGCACTTCACCGGTTAGATACATCTCCCGGGTTACTTCGCGAAAATTTTTCTCCAGAATAAATTTCCCTCCGAGGCTTTCCAAGTAGGCTTTCTGAAACTTAAGGCCCACGAACCGCTTTATCTCCTTCCCATCTTTCTGGGAAATATGATATCGGATGGTAAACAGATCCGGATGGGCCATGATATCTACTCCTCCCAAAAGTTCCAGGATAGAAGCCAGGCCGCCAGTGTGATCATGATGGCCATGGCTCAGGAAAATCTTTTGAATGGACAGGGGGTCTTTATCAAACTTCAGGAGGTTGGGAATCAATCCCTCTCCACGTCCGGTATCGAACAGATAATTCCCTCTCTCCGTTTCCAGGTAGGCGGCAAACCCGTGCTCCCCTATCCCTCCTTTTATCGAGACCGAGTTTTCACAAATGATCGTGATCCGTGCTTTCATAACACCTCAAAGACAGAGTTCAAGGGTTCCAGTCGCGCTGATAGCCCGATCAAGGGTTCGAACCATCGACCCATTTTTCAACATTCCGCATTCCGAAATCTGCAATCCGCAATTCAAAAACATTCCAACTGACATTGGGCGATTTTGATTTTCATCTTATTGAGAAGATTTCCCACTTGCTTCATGGGAATTTTATTTTCGCTGGCTATTTTTTGAGCCATGGCACAGGAAATTTTTCCATCCTTGGCTGCTTCTTTCAGCTTGGCGGCAATTTCTTCCTCTTTCAAGATCCAATCCTCCTTTGGCGCGTTCCTTCTCCCCTATTGAGGGAAAAGGGTGATGGTGGGGAAAGTTCATGATAGCATATAAAAAAAGGGTTGGAAAAGACAAAAAAGGGGAGAGCCCTTTTCTTGGCCCTCCCCTGCTGGAGGATGTTGAATATTGAATTTAGTTTACCACCTGGGGCAATAACCAGCACCCCCTCCCATTCCGCGGCCATGGCCAAATCCACCTCTCATGCCGTATCCTGGCCCAAAGCCACCGGGGCCACCCATGTAAGCTCCTATTTTAGCTTGCTGTTCAGGGGTGAGAACCTGCCGCATCTCCAAGCGATGTTTGGTGGCCTTTTCCTGGAGCTGGGTCGTCAACGCATTGATTTCTCTCTGCTTGGCCAGGATCTTTTCCGGATCGGGGTTGGTCTGGGCCCAAAGAGTCTGCATCTCAATCCGTTTGCTCATGATCTCATTCCGTAAAGGGATGGTCTCTTTGAAGTGACTCTCCCGCAGCGTCTGCATCTTCTGATTCTGCTCGGGACTCAAGTTCAGGGCAGCAGCCCATCCACCTGGGCCATACCCGGTAACACCCGGGCCATAGCCCGGACCCATACCTGCGCCCCTACCCCAGCCTTGGGCCATGGCCAAACCTGAGGTGGCCACCAGGGTGATTACGAAAATGGCAACGATCATCTTTTTTATCTTTTTCATTTTTTTCTCCTTTCTTTTTTCCATTGCTCTTGTCGTAATAAATTAGCAATCCTTGTGCCAAAGGAGAACGAAAAGAAAAATATCCATATAACAAATTGTAATCGTTCAAATAATTTTTTACACGGGCGAATCAATTAAAATTTTTTCTGGGGAGTGAGCAGAAAAAATTGTCGAAGCCCTTCCTTTTCAGAAAAGAAAAAATAATAATTTTAAAAGGTTAAACAGCATTTTGGGGTTCGACAATTTATGAGTCTTCGACAATTATGTCGGGATAAAAACAATCCAGATATTTGTACATTTTTGGGGGTCAAAAAAGATATTAATAACTTGACAACGAGCAAAAAATTAACTAAACCTTAACATGAAATTAAAACGACTCTGATAAGCCTTCGCATAATCTGCGCCAAAAGATGTTTAATAACCAAGCACGGCGGTGAGCTATGAAAAGAGGTTTAAAAAGTGGAGTTTTGGTTATGGTGTTTTTCATGACGGCCTTGGGGCTCTTTCCAGCACTGGCGCAGGCCAAAACAGAAATTGTCTGGTGGCACGCCATGACCGGATTCCTCGGGGAAAGGGTAAATGAAATCGTTGCCAAGTTTAACGCCAGCCAGAACGAATTCGAGGTCAAAGCCATCTCTAAAGGGTCGTATAATGACACTTTGACCGCCGGGATTGCGGCCTACCGGGCCAAGACCCATCCTCACATTATCCAAGTCTTTGAAGTAGGCACTCAAGTCATGCTTTCTTCGGGGGCCATTTATCCAGTCTTTCAAATGATGAAAGATCAAGGGATTAAGATCGATTGGGCCGATTATCTCAGTGTCGTAAAATCCTATTATTCCAAAGGGGGCAACCTGTATTCCATGCCTTTCAATTCGTCAACCCCCATTCTTTATTACAACAAGACTATCTTTGAAAAGGCCGGTCTCAACCCTCAGAATCCTCCCGCTACTTTTGAAGAAATCGAAAAATATGCCAGGGCCGCCGTATCCAAGGGCATCACCAAAATCGGCTTCACTGTCGCCTGGCCCTCCTGGACTCTCATGGAGAATATGCATACCTGGAATGATCAGCCTTTTGCCAATAACGACAATGGTTTTTCGGCCATGGCAACTCAATTGAAGATCAACGGGAAACTCGGAGTCCAAATCCTGGACCTTCTCACCAGATGGCAAAAGGAAGGGATCTTTACTTACTCGGGAAGGGGGAATATGGGGGATCAGCCTATCATCAATGGGCAAGCCGCCATTGGCCTGGCTTCGACGGCTTTAGTAGGTACCTTGACCAGGACAGCCAAATTTGATTGGGGTACGGGGTACTTGCCAAAGTTAGCGGGATATCCGCAGGGCAACTCCATCATCGGCGGGGCATCCCTGTGGGTAATGAAGGGGCATAAAAAAGAATATTATAAAGCCGTAGCCAAGTTTTTCGAATTTCTTGGGCAACCCGAACAGCAAGTCTGGTGGCACGCCAACACGGGATATTTTCCTCTTACCCGAGCATCGGTAAAAGCTCTCCCGGAAGACCATTTCCGGAAAAACTCCAATCTATGGACTGCTTTTGCTCAAATTACCAAAGGCAAAACGACCCCGAACAGTCAAGGAATCCGCCTCGGGAATTTCTTGGCTATCCGGGATATCACAGAAGCAGAGATGGAAAATGTTTTTTCCGGGAAGAAGACTCCCCAACAGGGCTTGGATGATGCCGTGCAAAAGGGTAACGCCACCCTGAAAGAGTTTGCCTCTCTGTATAAATAAATTTTCCATGATGGGTTTGTCACCTGCGAATAATGAAAATTTAATTTATTCCCTCCCCCTTTGATGGGGGAAGCTGTGAAAAAATTATGTAAAAAGGTCTTGACATAGTTATATAACTAAGCT
>JAURYC010000268.1 GCA_030654105.1 Deltaproteobacteria bacterium | reverse complement strand
CTTAAACGGAAAGAGGGCTTTTTTATTTTTTAGGCTTCTTTTTCAGGGCCAACTGGATAACTTCGTCCATACGCTGTACGAAGTGGAATTGCATATCCTTTTTCACCTGCTCGGGGACCTCTTCTAAATCCTTCTCGTTCTTCTTGGGCAGAATGACTGTGGTGATGCCGGCACGCCTGGCTGCCAACACCTTTTCTTTAATTCCACCCACAGGGAGGACGAGTCCCCGGAGAGTAATCTCCCCGGTCATCGCTACATCGTTGCGTACCGGCTTTCCGGTAAGTAAGGAAGTTAGGGCGGTAAACATCGTTACGCCTGCGGAAGGCCCATCCTTGGGAATGGCCCCGGCGGGCACATGGATATGGATGTCGCTGTTGTCGAAGAAATTCTCGGGAATCTTCAAGGCCTTGGAGTTGGAGCGCACATAACTCAAAGCGGCCTGGGCTGGCGTATCCCCTTTTTCCTCCACCGTATCTTGCAGGGGAATAACCTTGGCCCGGATGTAGGGTTCCCGTTGCGTAAACTCCGTGAGGCGAATGCGGGCAGTTCCCTGGATAAGCAGACGGATGCTGCTATTGGGCACTTTGATCATCTTGAAGACGTAAGCCGCGCATCCAATTTCGAACAAATCTTCGGGCTTGACCTGCCCCACCTCTTTACTCTTTATCGCCACGATGCCGACTAATTTATTGCTTAGTAAAGCAGCGTCGATTAACTTGATCAGTGGTTCCTGGCTGACCATCAAAGGCAGGATCATTTTGGGATAGAGCGTAGTTTCCCGGATGGGGAGGATGGGCAGTTCATCCGGAATCTCCATTTCCTTCGGCCCCTCCCCTTCCCCGGCTATTTGGCCCGCGGGAGACTTCCCTTTTTCATCGTCCTTTCCTTGAAGAGGAGTTTTTTTTCTGGTAGTATCTTTATGACTCAATTTTTTCAAATTCTCGGATAAGTCATTATCGCAGGAGGGTGGCGCATGGCGGAAATCAAGAGTACCATCGAGCTGGCCATGGAAAAAACCAAAGACCTTCACCTCTCACGTGAGGAAATGAAGAAGCTCAAAGAGGAGGAGATGAAATCCAAGGCTCATAGCCTGGTGAATCGCTTCTTGGAAGTTGATTTTCACCTCAAGGAAGCGGAAAAGGAATTATTTAAATTTACCCCTGATGAGCGTAAGCAATTAGAAAAGCTCATGCGCCAATATTTATCCGAGGCCATCCAGTTGGATCGGGATAATGACCTGATCTTCCAGGGAATCGAAACCTTCCGGGAGGAGAGTAAACCCCTTATCCGCCAAATCCAGCGGTTGATTAAAAAGTATCGCGAACAGAAAGAAAAAGCCTACGAGGAGACCGAAAAAAATCTCCTAGCCAATTGGCAGAAGCAGGGGATTTCTGGCTCGGCAGTTCAGGCCAAGGTTGAAGGAAGCCCAGAATGGGAGAAAGCCTTATCCCGATTCAAACCGGCCTTCGAGGAACAGCTTCGGGTCTTACAAGAAGAATTGAAAAAACAATAACTTCAATCTGAAATCGGAAATCTCAAATCTGCAATCTAAAAGGAGGATCAAGAAAATTATGCCCCGCGTCGTCATTCCCGATGATTTTCCGTCAATTTTATCAGGTACAGAAGCCCTGAATCAGCTTAGACAATTGGCCGAAGTGCAGATCTACACAGAGAAGGCATCCTCCCCTGAAGAGCTCCAGGAAAGGATCCAGGGGGCCGAGGTAGTCATTAACATCCGGGCGTACTCTAAATTTAATGAATCCTTACTCCAGGCTTGTCCCGATTTAAAACTGATCTCTGTTTTGGGCATAGGCATGGATAACATCGATCTCCCCGCAGCTTCCCGGGCGGGGATCAAGGTCTGTAATACTCCCGGCTATTCAGCCGTCTCCGTAGCTGAGCACACTCTAACCTTGATGCTGGCGGCGGCCCGAAAAATACCGGCCCATGATCAGGAGCTCCGCGCCGGGCGCTGGACAAGGCTGCCCATGATCCAGCTTCATGGTAAAATTCTGGGCATCCTGGGCTTTGGCAACATCGGCCGACAACTCGGTCTCTTGGCCAAAGGAATCGGTATGAAAGTCTGGGCCTGGACCCTCAACCCCAGCCCAGAAAGAGCCGCGGAATCCGGTATCCAGTTCGTGGAATTCGACCAGCTGCTCTCCCAATCGGACGTGATTTCCATCACCCTTCAGGCTTCCGAAAAAACCCGCGGCCTTATCTCGCGAGAGGCTCTGGCCAAGGTAAAACCCTCCTGTATCCTGGTGAATACAGCACGGGCCAGTATCGTTGATACATCCACGCTGATCGAATTCTTGCGGACGGGGAAAATTGCTGCTGCGGCCCTGGATGTCTATGACCAAGAGCCTTTGCCCCCCACAGATCCTCTTTTATCTCTGGCTAATGTAGTCCTCTCTCCGCACAACGCCGGCATGACCCCTGAAGCCATCGAGAAAGGAAATCAGATGGTCGTGGATAACGTAATCGCTTTTCTTCAGGGCCGACTGATTAACCTGGTCGACGAGGATCGCTAAGCGTTTAGCGCTATGCGCATAGCGTATTTATTTTTTGCCATTGCCCACTGCGCTCTCTGTGGTGAATTTTTGTTAAAGCTTTTCAAAGATCGTAGCCAGTCCCTGCCCCCCTCCGATGCAAAGAGAAGCGATGCCGTACCTGCCGCCGCCCCTCTGCAACTCGTTGATGGTGAAGATAGCCAGGCGGGTTCCACTCATACCGTTGGGATGACCAAAAGCAATAGCTCCTCCGTTAGGGTTAAGTTTTTCCATAGGAATAGGGCTTCCCTGGGCTTCTAATTCCTTCACACAGGCCAGAACCTGGGCGGCAAAAGCTTCGTTGATCTCAACAACGTCCATGTCAGACATTTTTAACCCAGCCCGCTGCAAAGCTTTGGGCATGGCCAAGGCCGGCCCAATACCCATAATTTTAGGATCTACGCCCGCCACCGCGCAGGTGACCCATCGGGCCAAAGGTTGGTAACCCAACTCTTTGGCTTTCTCTGCGGTCATCATCAGGACGGCTGCCGCCCCATCGTTGCGGCCGGAGGAAGTTCCAGCTGTTACTGTGCCGTTCTTTTTAAAGACCGGCGGCAGAGTGGCCAGTTTCTCTATGGAGGTCTCCCGGGGATGCTCGTCCGTGTCAAAAATAACCTGCCCCTTTTTCTGAGAGATGATCAGGGGAATAATCTCATCTTTAAAATAACCCGCCCGGATGGCTTGGAAAGCCTGCTCCTGGCTTCTCAAGCCAAAGGCATCCTGCTCTTCGCGGGAAATTTTATACTTTTCCACCAGATTCTCGGCCGTAACACCCATGACCAAGCTGTCCTCCACCGTAGGAGCAGTCTCGCGGCGGAGGATCTGCGGGGGGGTGAAGGAATATGCCTCCTCGGCCCTGGGAATCATCCAGGGGCATTGGCTCCAGCTTTCCATCCCTCCGGCAATGTAGATGTCACCCAGGCCGGCCAGGATCTGGGTAGCCGCATAATTGATCGCCTGCAGGCCCGAAGAACACTGTCTTTCCACGGTGGCACCGGGAAGACTATAGGGAAGGCCTGCCTTAAGAACGGCCCACCGCGCTGGGTTGTAGGCCGCATGCCAGGAATTGGAAAGTCCCATGATCACGTCTTCGATCCCATTGGGGTCAATCCCGGTTTTATCTACGATGCCCCGGAGGGCAAAGGCTCCTAACTCTTCAGCCCGGTAGCGTGCAATCGTTCCGCCCATGCGCCCGATCGCTGTTCTGACTCCTCCTACGATCACCACTTCTCTCATATGAATACTCCTTTCTTTTTTTCCCTTGCTCCAAAATATTTCTTGATGCCGGTAAGAATATTAAGAGAGAAAAACGCCTATGTCAACTTTTTCTCCATTATGTTGGCGAGGGGGTATCAGGAAACGTTTAGAAAAATTTCTTTTCTGAGGATTTCAAGTTATAATGCCCAGCAGATGGAATACGGACCAAGCGCTTTGATTGTTCATCTGCGTCCCCCAAAATATTCTAATTGCGGAGGTTGTGACCAAACGAATGGAGGCGGAACGGAGAAAGATCTTTGGCAAAATTTTCTTTCCTGAAAGTTTAGCTATCGTGGGCATATCTCGTACCTACAGTGGCCTCGGCGGCCAATTTTTCTTGAAAAATTTGCAGCGGGCAGGTTATCCCGGGCGGATTTATCTGATTCATCCTACCGCTCGTGAGATCAACGGCTTGCCCGTTTATCCCAACCTTGCCGCCCTTCCGGAAGCCGTAGACCTGGCCATCGTTTGCGTTCCCGCCAAACTCATTCCATCGGTGCTGGAAGAATGCCGTAGGAAAGGAATCCACAACCTTCATATTCTAACTTCTGGGTTCAAAGAGCTGGGAACGCTTGAAGGTTCCCATTTGGAAAGGGAGATCCAGCGGGTCGCCTTAAAAGGTAAACTCAACATCATCGGCCCCAATTGTATGGGGCCTTACGTGCCCGCTTCCCGCTTGATGCTCTGGGGTCAGATACCTGCAAATCCTGGCTTTTTAGCCTTTTTGTCTCAGAGCGGGACTCTCACGCAGCGAGTTACCGAACACGCCCATTTCACAGGCATGGGCCTCAGCAAGGCTGTCAGTTTTGGAAATGCTGCGGTCCTGGACAGTACGGATTATCTGGAATACCTGGCCGAGGACCCGGAAACAAAAGTTATCGGCCTCTACTTGGAGAGCGTCCGTGATGGGCGGCGATTTTTGAACCTGGCCCGGCGCATCAATGCCGAGAAGCCCTTGGTGCTTTGGAAAGGGGGTGAAACTCCCTCCGGAGCAGGAGCTGTGGCTTCGCACACCGGAACGCTTGCGGGAGAAGATAAAATTTGGGAAAACGGCCTGCGGCAAGCGGGGATTACCCGGGCTCGCTCTCTGGAAGAGGTCGTTGGTACAGCGATGGCTTTCCTCTACCTTCCTCCCGCCAAAGGACGGCGCTTGTTCATCCTGGGCGGAGGGGGAGGGAACAGTGTTTATTATGCCGACATTTGCATCCGCACCGGCCTGCAGGTACCGCCTTTGATGGGGGAAACTCGGGAAAAATTGACCGCCTTAGTTCCTGCTGTCGGTTCATTTGCCCGTAATCCCGTGGACGCCTGGAGGTCTTTTCATGATCCGGACTTCATGGCGAAAATCCTGGAGGTGGTTTTTGCCGACCCCAGCCTCGACATGATCATCCTGGACCGGTTGATTCCGCGGATGACCTATGCAACGGAAGAGAAAGATCGAACCCCGGCAGTCATCGAGTACCTGAAAAGAAACCGACTGCGCAAACCTCTGGTGGTCATAGTGGATGGAAGCGGGGAAGACACTTTCCTGGCCACCGAAGCCGCAAAAATGCGCCAACGATTCTGCCAGGCGGGGATCCCGGCTTATCCTTCCCTACCCCTCGCCGCGCAGGCGTTAGCCCACCTCGTGGCCTATTATAAGAAAAAAGATGGCTGGGGGCAGATTTGAACCGCGTCTACTCTTTCTTTTCCGAGGCTAAGACACCCGCTACCGCAATGTTGTGTTTGGGAATATCATGCAGAATGATACGTACGGCCTCGGGTTTGGCATCCAAAGACTTCACCACGGCGTCGGTCATGGCCACGACCAACTTTTTTTTCTGCTCAATTGATCTTCCCTCATACATGTTGACATGGATAATAGGCATGCGGCTCTCCTTTCTTTGAGAACTGTCAGATAATTTGCTATTATAGAGAAGTCCTTAGCGCAAGGAAAGACTTTTTTTCCGACCTCAAAATTTTTTATGATCGAAATTAAGGATATCGAAAAGTCCTATGGCGAGAAAATTCTTTTTGCCGGCTGCTCTATGCGTCTGGGGGCGCGGGATCGCCTGGGTCTGGTGGGCCCGAATGGATCGGGGAAGACTACTCTTTTCCGGATGATCGTCGGCGAGGAACGCCCCGACAGGGGAGAGGTCTTCATCCGTCGGAGGGTGCATATCGGATATCTTTCCCAGGAACCAATACCGGCCAAAGACCAATCCCTGCTCGAAGAAGTTCAGAACGGAGTAAAAGATTTAACAGCCCTGGAAGATAAAATGCGCCTGCTGGCTGAAGAGATTGCCGAGGAGCAGGATACCCAAATTCAGGAAGCTCTTGTTAAAGCCTATGGCCAAATGGAAGAACGGTACTCGCAGCAAGGAGGATATGCTTTGGAATCCCAGGCCAAAGCCATCCTTCTGGGCTTGGGTTTTCGAGAAGCGGATTTCCAGCGCTCCACGGAAGAACTCAGCGGAGGATGGATGATGCGGTTGGCCTTGGCCAAAATTCTCCTGGCCAATCCCGACTTGCTCCTCCTGGATGAACCTACCAACCACTTAGACCTGGAGTCGCTCATCTGGCTGGAAAATTTTTTAGGCGAATATATGGGCACCATCGTGGTGGTCTCCCACGACCGCGATTTTTTGAACCGAGTCGCAACCAAGATCTTGGCCATTGAAGAGAAAAAAATTACTCCCTATCCTGGAAATTATGATACGTATGTCCAGGCTAAGGAAAAAAAGAAAGCCATCCAGGAAGCGGCTCAGGAAAACCAGCGCAAAAAAATCGAACAGACCGAGAAATTTATCGAGCGCTTCCGTTACAAAGCCACCAAGGCCCGCCAGGTGCAGAGCCGGGTAAAAATGCTGGAAAAAATGGAACGGATTGAAATCGCTGACCTGCAGAAGACCATTCGTTTCCACTTTCCCCAGCCCATCCGCAGCGGGAGGGTGGTGGCTGAGTTAAAAGGAGTTCACAAGGCCTATGGTCTTGTACAAGTTTACTCCGGCGTTGATCTGACTCTTTTGCGGGAGGAAAAGGCGGCTCTCGTGGGGCCCAACGGAGCCGGCAAATCGACTCTCCTTAAGCTTTTGGCCGGAATTCTGGAGCCGGATGCAGGCGCAATTGAATGGGGGCACAATGTTTCTTCAGCCTATTTCGCCCAGCATCAATCGGAACTCCTGGACCCATCCAAAACAGTCTGGGAAGAGATTTTTTCTAAGGCCAAGGACGAACCCATAAGCTTTCTCCGGGGCCTGCTGGGGGCGTTTCTTTTCTCCGGCGATGAGGTGGAAAAAAGGGTTTCCGTCTTAAGCGGTGGGGAAAAAAGCCGGCTGGTGCTGGCCAAAATGCTGATGCGTCCGGCTAACTTCTTGCTCCTGGATGAACCCACCAATCATTTAGACATTGCCGCCCGGGATGTATTGGAACGGGCGCTCCGGGAATTCAAGGGTACGCTTTGCTTGATCACCCATGACCGTCACCTCATCAACGCTGTGGCCAATAAAATCATTGAGGTAAAAGCAGGTTCCTTGACAATTTATCCCGGGAATTACGAGGACTACCAGTACAAAAAGGAACAGGAAAAAAAGGAACTCGAAATAGCGAATACCCAACTATCTTCCGCTGAGAATTTTGAGGCCAAGGAAAGCACAGCCCGAAGGACCAAGGAGCAGAAACGGTTGGAAGCCGAGGCTCGCAACCGATTTTACCGGGAGACCCAAGGACTGCGCCAGAAGATTCAGGAGGTTGAGTTCAATCTGGAACAAGCTACGAAGGACATGGAAAATATGGCCATCCGTTTGTCGGACCCGGAAATTTACCGCCAGGGGGAAAATATCCCCGAGCTTTTGAAATCTCACGCCGAAGCCAAAAAGCGCGTTGATACCTTGACCACCGAATGGGAGACTCTGGCCCAACAGCTTGAGAGATTGGAGCAGGCCCGGCTTTCTTTTTCAGATGCCGTTGAACGGTAAAACCGTTTAGTTCGTTTTGATCGTTAATACACCCAACGAACGTAACGAACCTAACGAAGTTGACGGAACTAACGGGCGAAACGGACTTACGGAAATAATCAATCAAACCATCGAAACGGTTTTTATTTAAATCTTTTTCAGCGTATATCGGCGAAAATCTGCGTCCTAATTAATTGATTTTAAAACCCGAATGAGGAGAAAAATCACGAAAGATTTGTTTCATTTGCAGGGCAAAGTCGCCATAGTGACCGGAGGCAATGGGGGTATCGGTCTAGGGATCGCCCAGGGATTGGCGGGCGTGGGAAGCGATATTGTCCTCGCGGCCCGCAACCAAAACAAAACGGCCAAAGCTTCGCAGGCGATAGAAAGAGCCTATGGGGTGCGCGTATTGGGTCTTCAAGTGGATGTGCGGCATGAAGAACAAATCCTGGCCATGGTCAAGCAAGTAACCGAAACATTCGGTCGCATCGACATTTTGGTGAATAACGCCGGTATGAACATTCGCAAGGTTCCCCAGGAGTTGTCGGCAACAGAATGGGATGAAATTCTCCGGGTCAACCTGCGCAGTGCCTTTTTATGTTCCAACGCCATCTACCCGGCGATGAAGAAAACGGGCGGAGGAAAGATCATCAACATCGGCTCGATGACTTCCATCCTGGGAGGCGGGAAGCTGGCGGCCTATGGAGCGAGCAAGGGAGGCCTTGTCCAATTGACCCGTAGCCTGGCTGTTGCCTGGGGGCCGGATAACATTCAGGTAAATGCCATTTTGCCGGGATGGATCAACACCGACCTGACGGTGGGTGCGCGGCGGGATATGCCCGGTTTGGATGACCGTGTACTTTCCCGGACGCCAGCCGGCCGCTGGGGCGAACCGGAAGATTTAGTGGGTGCAGCCGTTTTCCTGGCGAGCGTCGCTTCGGACTTCGTTACGGGTGTAGCTTTACCGGTCGATGGCGGCTTTTCCATAATGATTTAAGGGAATAATCGAGACCTTTCCCCAGCAACGGTAACCGGTAATTTTTTACTCTAGGAGAAAACCATGCGCGAAATTTTCTATCCCACCAGTGTGGCCGTGATCGGTGTTTCCAACTCCCCCGATAACATGGGGCGGGGAATCGTTTTTAACCTCACTGAATTTGGCTTTCAGGGGATTATTTATCAAGTGGGACCGAAAGGAGGAGTTTTTGCCGGACGGCGGATCTACCAATCCGTCTTGGATATTCCCGACCCCGTGGACCTGGCTGTCATTCTCACACCCGCCCGCACGGTCCCGGGCATTCTCGGCGAATGCGGGCAAAAAGGGATCCAACGAGTCGTCATAGAATCCGCCGGCTTTCGCGAATATGCCGCAGAAGGGAAAAAGATCGAAGAAGAGATTGAGCAGGTGGCTAAAAAATATAACCAGCGCTTTGTGGGGCCAAACTGTATCGGGGTGATCAACATGGAAAACGGCCTCTGCACTCCCTTTCCGCCCTTGAGACGAATCGTCCGCCACGGAGATATCTCCATGATCTCTCAGAGCGGGGGAGTAGGCATGTCTGTCCTTAACCTCATGGCCAATGAGGGATTGGGCTTGAATAAATTCGTTTCTGCCGGGAATATGTTAAACATTCAGACTGAAGAGCTTCTGGCCTATTTTATCGAAGACCCGGGGACGAAGTACATCCTGCTCTACTTAGAGGGTATTCAGGACGGGCACCAACTTATGGAGATCGCCCGCCGGTCCAACAAACCCATCGTGGCCTTTAAAGCCAATATCGGGCTGTTCGGCAAGACCATTGCTTCTTCCCATACGGCCTCTCTTTCCAGTAATGACAAGGTAGTGGATGCGGCCTTCCGTCAGTGCGGAATCGTGCGGGTACACGATGCCACTACTTTGGGCAATGACCTGAAAATCCTTCGGCTGCCACCGATGCGGGGAAAGAACCTGGCGATCATCTCCCGTTCGGGCGGTCATGCCGTGATTGCCGCCGATGCCTGTGAAACGTCCGGATTTTCCCTGGCTCCTTTTCCCCAAGAATTCCTCGAAGAGATCGAAAGGCATTTTAGGGCTTCCGTGATTAAGCTGACGAATCCCCTGGACCTGGGTGATCTTTTCGACCTGGACATCTATCTAAAAATTATTGACCGTACCCTGGCCCAGAAGGAGGTAGATGGGATTGTCTTTCTACACACCTTCAACGCCATGATGGAAGGGCAGAAGTCCAGGGACCTCTTCCACCAGCTCATTGAGCTTTCCCAAAAATATGATAAGCCAGTAGCCTTGTATGTATCCACTGAAGACCAGGAAGTGAATTATCTGAAGAGAAACCTCAATTATCCCGTCTTCACCCAGGTGGTGGAAACCGTGCGGGCCTTAGGACTGAACCGCTGGTATTATGGCGAAATGCTGCGGGTCCGTCAACCCAAGGAGATTCCATCCTTCCAGGTGGATAAGGAAACAGCCCGGATAAATCTTAGGTAGGTTTTAAGAGCCCATGGTCACTCGTAAAATAGCTTTGTCAATCCAGGAATTGGGAGGGCGATGATGAAAAAGGAATGGCTTATATTTATGCCAAGAACCCAGATGATGCCTTCCTGGCCTTGGGCTTTATTACGGCCCAGGACAGGCTCTTCCAGATGGAGTTGATCCGGCTGTTTGCCACCGGGAGGATCGGCGAGATGATTGGGGAGAGAGGAGAGCCGGTTGACATACGGATGAGGACCATTGGTTTCCATCGCCATGCCAAACGGCATGCGGGAATCCTGGATCCTCAAACTAAACTTTCTATCCAGAAATATGTCGACGGCGTCAATGTCTACATCAAAAACTGTTCGAGTGAACATCATCTCGAATTCAAGCTGGCAGGTATCAAGCCCGGACTCTGGGAGCCCACGGACGTGCTGGCTATTATGTATCTCATGAGCTGGAATTCAGCGGCCAACATTGAAACTGAAATCATCGCCCAAATGCTGGTAGAAAAAGTTGGAATAGAGCAGGCCAAAGAAATATTTCCCCTAAACATAAATCCGGATGATCTGTCTCCAGGAAGCACTTTATCTAAAACCCATGCCTACGAATTAAGCGGGATCAATCTCGCTTCTGACCAAAGCCTCCTTGCTTATCTGCAAGACAGACCCCTACATGTCGGGAGTAACAACTGGACGACGGGACCCCAGCTTTCCTCCCGAGGAAAGCCCATTGTGGCCAATGATCCCCACCTCGATTCCCGGGTCTTGCCAGGACCGTGGTACCCCTGCGGTATCATCACTCCCGAATTCCGCATGGTCGGAGTCAGCATCCCTGGCATTCCAAGTATTGTAGTTGGCCGGAACGAGCACGTTGCCATGGGCGTCACCAATGCTTACGGCGATGCCCAGGATCTCTATGTTGAGACCCTGGACCCCAAAGATCCCAATCGATACTTAGAGGGCGATAAGTCGCTTCCTTCCGAGGTTCTAACCGAAAAGCTCACCATCAAGGATAAGAATGCACCCGGCGGGAAAAAAGAAAAAGGGATTAAGATCAGGCTCACCAGGAGAGGGCCGGTTGTCTCGGGAGTTTTACCAGGGCTTAAGACCGCAAAGGTTCTCACCCTACGATGGGCACCTTTCGAGACTATGGGGCCTCTCCTTGGGACCGAGCAGTTGATGAGCGCCAGATCCGTCGAAGATGTGCGCAAAGCGCTGAGCCAATTTGACATCATGATGCTCAACTTTGTCTTTGCCGACAAAGAAGGAAACATCGGGTGGATTGCCAGCGGGAAGCTTCCCATACGTTCGCAGGGGGATGGGACCGTTCCTTACGTCGTGAAAGACAGCAAGGACAACTGGAGTGGCTGGATTCCTTTTGATAAGATGCCCCAAATTTATAATCCGCAAAGAGGGTGGGTTGGAACCTGTAACCATGATACGGTGGGCAAAAATTATCCTTACTATTACTCGTCACACTTATCCCCATCCTACCGCTACCGCAGGCTCATCCAGCTTATGGAAAAACCCGGAAAAAAATCGGTCGATGATCACTGGCAATTCCAAAGGGACGCCGTGAACCTCATGGCTAAAGAGATCGCGCCGATTATGGCCCAGGCTCTTAGGAAGCATGAAGCCACGAAGGAATTGGGAGATATCCTTTCCCAGTGGGATTATGTTGATCACCCTGACCAGCCTGCCCCGATTATATTCCAGGCAGTCTATCGGGAATTGGCCCTCCTGGTCTTCCAGGATGAGCTGGGCGAAGATCTTGCCATGACGATGCT
>JAURYC010000267.1 GCA_030654105.1 Deltaproteobacteria bacterium | reverse complement strand
GGCTGGAAGGCATTTCGCGCGGCGAAATCGCAATCGGCGAACGCGTGGTCAACCGCGTCGCGCCGAAAGAACGCGATATCGCCATGGTGTTCCAGAACTATGCGCTCTACCCGCATATGACGGTCTATCAGAACATGGCCTTTGGCTTGACCCTGCGCAAGTTTCCCAAAGAGGAGATCAACCAGCGGGTCAAGGAAGCGGCCGAGGTTTTGAACATCGGTGAGCTTTTGGCCCGCAAACCCAAAGCCCTTTCCGGCGGGCAAAGGCAAAGGGTAGCCGTGGGCCGAGCCATCGTTCGCAAGCCCAAAGTCTTCCTTTTCGACGAACCCCTTTCCAACCTGGACGCCAAACTGCGGGTCCAAATGCGCGTAGAATTAAAAAAGCTTCACGAGCGTTTGCAAACCACCATTATTTACGTGACTCATGACCAGGTGGAGGCTATGACCATGGGGGACCGGATCGTGGTCATGAAGGATGGGTTGAAGCAACAGGTGGGGGCTCCCCTGGAACTCTATTTTCATCCGGCGAACAAATTCGTCGCCGGGTTCATCGGCAGTCCTGCCATGAACTTTGTAGAAGGCAACTTTTTGTCCGAGCAGGGTGGACTCTTTTTTCAAGCCGAGGGTTTCAAGCTAAAAATTCCCGAGGAGAAAGCAGCCAAGCTGAAGAGCTACACCGAGAAACGAGTGATCTTTGGCATTCGGCCTGCGGATTTACCGGAAGCGCCTTGCTCGGTTCCTGGGGAAACGATCGATGTCGTGGTCGAGGTGATGGAGCCCTTGGGAAACGAAGTCTTCCTGGATGTGAAAGCTGGAGACCAGTCCCTGATTGCCCGGGCTGATCCCAGCACCAAAGCCAAACCCCATGCCAAACTCTGCCTCAAGCCGAACCCGGAAAACATGAACTTCTTTGACATCCGGGATGAACGAGCCCTGCTTTAAAAGCAGAGCGCCAGGCGCATAGCGCATAGCGCGAAGTATTACCAACAGGGATCCCTAAACGCTCTGCGCCATGCTCTCTGCGCTATACTTCTTTACCCTCCGGCCAGGATCGGCAGAAAGAGGATCTGATCTCCATCCTTCAGCTTTGTATCCATCCCCTGAGAAAGATCAATGTGATTATTGATCAGCAGGCTTACTTCACTGGATAGGCTCTGGGTTTCGGGGTCGAATAAGGCTTCGGAGAAATGGCTGAACCTTCCAGCCAGACGGGTCAGGAGGGAACGCAAGGACTCCCCTTCTTCCACCGGTTCCTCCAGGATGACGGGCCCCGGCTGATCAAAACCGAGGCGGTCAGCCATCCACAATTCTAATCTGACCTTTGGAGGGATCAAGCAAGGAAATCCTTTTGCTTACTTTTCCATGGCGAAATTGGTGTTAAATTCCAAATCTCAAGCACCAACTTTCCAACAATTCTGATGTGGATCAGTCATTTAGAACTTCTCGATGAGTTCCTCCAACCCCACAGACTTGAGAGTCTGCGGAAGTGGCCTTCCCGTCTCCGGGTCCCAGCCCATCAATTCCCGGTAGGTGCGGACCATAAAATCGAAGTAGGGCTGGATTGGTCTTCCTTTGACCGGGCCATCCTTGGGCGTCTCGCTATAGCGGACGGAAGGTCGCTCCATCTCGGGCTTCAGCCCGTGGCGGAAATTGAAGACCCGCAGGAGGTGGACGATCCGCAGGCCGATGCGGGTGGCACTTTGCAAATCAAGATCCCATCCCGTTACCGCATTGGTGCATTGCACGGTTAATTCCCGATTCGGGCAGCAGAAAGCGCATATCCCCAGGCAGTCCACGAACTGCAGCCAGCCGTTCTCCTTGGCATTGATCGCCGCCACTTCCCAGGGAGAGAATTTTTCGAATACAGGAGGATACCCCAACCGTTCCGGGAAAACCCCGCCGCGGGTAGCCTCAATGGTTCCCGTGTTGGATACACAAGTATCCAACATCTCACACCAACGGCCGCGGTGATCATGACTTCTGGGCGCGGCTCCGGTATGGGTGTAGATGGCCCAATTGACCGCTTCTCCCCCGATTTTCTCCGAAGCCCTCTTCACCCCTTCTGCCAGGAGATCCCCAATACCCCGCCGGTGGGCAATCCGCTCCAAAATCGCCTTGACCGCCTCCACGTTGCCCCACGTTAAATCCAGGCCGTCCAGGTCTTTCTTGCTGACAACTCCTTTTTCGTAACATTCCATGGCCCAGCCAATCGTCCACCCGGCTTCGTTCAGGTCCATACCCATCTGGTCGTTAAAGCGGTTGAGCATAACGGCAGCTCCCGAGTCCTTGTTCCCGATTACCGGCCCCCAGGTGGCCAGCCCCTCGTATTCCGGCTCTTCCCCCACAAAGCCGGCGTAAGGTCCTTCGGTGACCTCACAGGTTTTACAATGGCGCAGCTGGCAGGCCCAGCAGGGGTTATGCTTCATTTTAAAATGGGTGCGAAGGTACTGGCCGTCAAATTGCGCATGTTCCGGGAATAGGTTGGTGGTGTAGTTCTTCACCGGCAGCCATCCCCCGAGGGCGGCTCCTGAAAATCCCCCGCCCGTTCCAAATTCGTAAATCCGTTTTGACCCTTTGGTTTTAGCATCTTCGTGTAATTCGCGGGTCAATCTTTCTACCGCCTTTTTATCTTTCACGGGAATTTCCGCCTGGCCCCGGGCCACTACGATGGCCTTGAGACGTTTCGACCCCATAACGGCTCCCATGCCGTTGTGGGCAACCACATGGCCCCCATCGCCGGAGATCATGGCAAAACGGACCAGGTTTTCTCCTGCTGGTCCAATACACTGGATGCTTCCCCGATGGCCCAGGCCCAATTCTTTACGTAAAATCTCTTCGCTCTCAAAAGTCCCTTTGCCTTGCAGATGTCGGGCATCGCGGATTTCGGCTTTCCCGTCGTGGATAAAAAGATAGACCAAGTGGGAAGCAGCTCCTTGCACTACAATTCCATCAAAACCGGCCAGTTTGAGATAAGCCCCGAAAAGACCGTTAGCTTGAGAACATCCCGCCAGGTTGGTCATAGGTCCTTTTGTTATAACAGAAAAGGTTCCGGTCCCCGAGATCCTTGTTGCTCCCAGAGGCCCGGAAAAGATGATGATCCGGTTATTCGGATCGTTCCATTCTACTCCCGAAGGAACTTCGTCATAAAGATATCGGGCTCCTATTCCAGTTCCGCCAACATACTTTTTCAATATTGCGTCGGGGAGTTCTTCCTCTTTGATTTCCCCCTTGCTCAGATC
>JAURYC010000266.1 GCA_030654105.1 Deltaproteobacteria bacterium | reverse complement strand
TAAGAACGACCGCACCCATTATTTTTCCCATACCTTAGAAGAACATAACCGTGCAGTGGCCAAGTATCAGCGAAAGTCAAAGAGGAATCTGTCACAGAAAACGATCAAAAATCCCAGTAACCAACCACCCGCAGAAAACCCCTCTAAAATCGAGGGAGGTGTTTGAACTCAAACCCATATTTTCCCCCTCAAACCCTGCCCAATAAAAAAAATATAAAAACATCAAATTTTTCTTGACATTCTTTTCATAAAACCTTATATTGGCCAAAAAGTGGTATAAAGTGGTTAAAAGTGGATAATAGGAGAAAATAAGGGATGTTCAGGGGAAGGTTTGAACACACCATAGATCCTAAAGGGCGCGTATCCGTCCCGGCAAAATTTCGTGAATTACTTACGGAAAAATATGATGACCGGTTAATCCTGACTAATTTCGATCGTTGTTTAGTCGCTTACCCTTACGAAGAATGGAGAGTTTTGGAAGAGAAGGTAAGTTCCCTTTCCATGGTTAAAAAGGAAGTAAAATCTTTCCAGCGATTTTTTATTTCTGGGGCCGTCGAATGTCCCATTGATAAATTGGGCCGAATCCTGATCCCCCCCCCACTTCGAGATTATGCCCAGCTGGCAAGAAATGTTGTTTTTGCCGGGATGCTAAAAAAATTTGAAATTTGGGGGATGGAACGTTGGTTGGAGGAAATCAAGCGGTCGGAAGAGGATTTTGAAGGGATGGGGGCAACTTTGGCCGAGGTGGGGCTTTAAAAAGCAATGGAAGAAGCCCGACACTTACCGATCCTTTTACGAGAAGTTCTTGAATACTTGGATTGTCAACCAAACCGAATTTATGTGGATGGAACTGTAGGCAGCGGTGGTCATGCCAGGGCCATCTTAACCAGGAGCTCTCCCGCGGGAAAATTAATAGGATTAGATTGGGACGAGGAAGCCATCCAGCGTGCCCAAAAAAATCTGGCTCCTTTTGGAAGAAGGGTTGAGTTGATAAAAAGAAATTATAAGGACCTGAGTTCAGTCCTGGAAAACCTCTCTATCGGTGCAGTGGATGGCATTCTATTAGACTTAGGGGTTTCCACAGAACAGCTTGAAGACGGAGAGAGGGGATTTAGCTTCCTCCGGGATGGGCCTTTGGATATGCGGATGAACCGGGAGCTCAGGGTTACGGCCCGGGACCTTTTACAGCGCCTTTCTGCAGTAGAGATGAGCCGAATCTTTTGGCTGTATGGGGAGGAGCGCTGGGCCAACCGGATCGCCAAGGCGATTGTTCGCCGGCGGCACATTACCCCCCTGCGGACCACAGGGGAACTCGTCGATATGATCAAAAAATCCCTCCCCTCGCGCAGCGGGCGCATCCATCCAGCCACCCGCGCTTTTCAAGCTTTGCGCATCGCGGTTAACGAAGAGCTCCAGAACCTCCAAGATTTTCTGGACCGGTGTAAGGACCTTCTGAACCCTGGAGGCAGGCTGGTAATCATTTCTTTTCATTCTCTGGAAGATCGAGCCGTAAAAAATCATTTCCGACAATGGGGCAAAGGAGAAGAAGGGAACCCTCCTTCTTTTAATATTCTGACGCCCAAACCAGTAGCCCCCTCTCCGGGAGAAGTTTTTAGCAATCCCAAAGCTCGCAGCGCCAAGCTGAGAGCCGTTGAAAAAATTTTCGAGAACACCAAAGGGAGGAAAAATGGCGGAAGCGATCTCTAAACGAATCGCCGTCAGCAGCGTAGGGAAGGCGCAAGAAGCCTCATCCCAACCTCAAGAGGTCAACCGCAATTTAGCCTTCGTGGCTGTGGTCGTAGCACTTGTTTTTATCGCCTGTTCCCTTTTTTATGTTTGGGCGCACCACCAGATGATCTCTCTCGGATACGAAATATCGCAGAGAAACCAGGAAGAACAGGTTCTTCTCAAGGAAAATAAAAAGCTGCGCCTGGAACTGGCTGCCCTGAAATCTCCCAGTCGCATCGAGAGTATGGCTTTGAAAGAATTAGGCTTTGTAAACCCCCAGAAGGAACACCTGATTATCGTACGATGAAACCCCTTCTGAATACATGGCTTCGATTGCGCATAACCCTCCTTCTTTGCCTTTTTTCCTTTCTTTTTTTAGTCGTCTTGGCGCGGGCCTATCAGCTCCAGGTCCTCCAGAGCCATAAACTTGCCACCCTGGCTGAACGACAGTATCAAAGAATTGTACCCTTAGTGCCCAAAAGGGGCGTCCTCTACGATCGTAAAAAAGAAGAGATGGCCATCAGCGTGGAAGTAGATTCAGTCTTTGCTCAGCCGGGGAAGATGGAAAACATTCAGGCCGCTGTGCAAGAGATTGGAGGCATCTTAGGAATAAGGCGTGAGGTCTTGCTGAAAAAGTTGAGAGAAGAAAAGCCTTTTGTCTGGCTGGAAAGAGGAATCAGCCCGCATCAACGGGCAGCGATTGAGGCCCTAAAAATTGAAGGAATCGATTTCTTGAAAGAAGCGAAGCGATTCTATCCTCAAGGAGAAATTGGGTCCCAGGTCATCGGTTTTGCCGGAGTGGACTCCCGGGGACTCGAAGGGGTAGAGTTGGGGTATGATGAATTCATTCGGGGAGAGCCCGGCTTTATCCTCATTCCCAAAGATGCCCTCGGCAGAACCATTACTCCCCAAACCCCCGGGATTCGCTACTCGGAAGAGGGCTGTGAAGTCATTCTGACCATCGATAAAAACATTCAATATATTGCGGAGAAAGAACTAAAAAAAGCGATCCAGGCTTGTTCGGCCAAAGGGGGCATGGTCATAATCATGAACCCCAAAACGGGGGAAATTTTGGCCATGTCTGCGCAACCATCCTTCGATCCCAACCGCTTTTCATCCGTCCCGGCCTACCTGCAGAAAAACCGCACCCTTACGGATACTTTCGAGCCCGGCTCTACTTTCAAAGTCTTTCTCTTGGCTGCAGCCTTAGAAGAGCGGGTGGCTTCCCCCCGTGATGTCTTTTTTTGTGAAAATGGTAACTACGCCGTGGGCGGAAAGATCATTCACGATGTGCACAAGTATGGGTGGCTTTCCATGGAAGAGATCATCAAGGTTTCGAGTAATATTGGGGCGAGTAAAGTAGGCAAAAAATTAGGCAAGGGAAAGCTTTGTCATTACCTTAAAGGGTTTGGTTTCGGGAGTAAAACCGGGATTGACCTGCCCGGGGAAGTTGCGGGTTTCCTTCCTCCTCCTCAGTCTTGGTCCGAGGTAGGATTGGCCAATATCAGTTTTGGGCAGGGCGTTTCCCTCACGGCTCTACAATTGACCACGGCGCTGGCTGCGATTGCCAACGGCGGAGTCATGATGCGGCCCTATGTGGTAAAAGCCATAATGGAAAGGCAGGGCAACATCTTGAAGGAGAATCGGCCCAAGGTGATTCGGCGAGTGATTTCTCAGGAGACGGCCAAAACCGTGGCCTCAATCTTAAAAACGGTCACGCAGGAGGGGGGAACAGGGAAGGCGGCCGGCCTCTCGGAATATGAGACCGCAGGCAAAACAGGCACGGCGCAAAAGGCGTCTTCGACCGGCCGGGGGTATTCAGAAAAACGGATTGGTTCCTTCATAGGTTTCGCCCCGGCGGATAACCCCCAATTGGTCATTACCGTGATTATCGACGAACCCCAGGGGACTAGTTATGGAGGAGTGGTGGCCGCACCGATTTTTAAAGCCATTGGCGAACAGGTTTTACCCTATATAGGGGTATACCCGAAAGGGGTTACCTACCTGGTTCAGGCCACCCCACAGCATTCCCCCTCTTCCATTCTTCCTGGCGTGGATCAGAAGACAATAAATCCACCCGCTCAAATCGCGGCGAAGGAAATTCCCGAAGAACCGGGAGTTATGCCTGATTTTTCCGGGAAAACTTTGCGCCGGGTTGTACTAACCGCGCAGAAATTGGGGCTGGATTTGAAGTTCGTGGGAAGCGGAAAGGCGGTTGCTCAAACCCCCGCACCCGGACAGATTCTTCAGGGGGAAGTGCAGGGAATCGTCAGATTCCAACCGGCGATCTAATCCAGAATGATAAACTGAAAATCAGTTCCAGGGCTGATCTTGGGTTTTTGATCTTCTGGGGAGATAGAAGTATAATAAAATTGTATAGGAAATTCTTTTTTGGACACGGATGTACACAGATTATCAGGATAAACTAAAAAGAAAATAATTATCTGCTTATATCTGCGTCCTATTAAATTTAATTCAAATCTCGAAGGTAGTACCACAAGGGAAAAAGGTGGCTGGGAGTGCGAAAAAAATATCCTGAGCAGCGCCAAGCCGCCTTTTTCGGCAAACAGCTAGGCAGAAGGAGAGGGCGCCCGTGAGGTTAGAAGACCTCATTTTTCGCTTACCCGCGAAAGAAATTATCGGCAACGCAGCATTGGAGGTAAAAGGACTGGCTTACCATTCCCAAAGCGTTAAACCAGGATTCCTTTTTGCAGCCATCCGCGGCTGGCGGGAAGATGGGAGACATTTCATTCCTGATGCTCTTTCCCGGGGAGCCTGCTTTCTGCTTTTAGATGAACCCATCGCCAACCCAGAGGTGACCCAGGTGGTTGTTCCCAATGTTCGCGGAGCCCTGGCCTGGCTTGCTTCTGCCTTTTATGGAGACCCCTCTGCTTCATTAACTTTGGTCGGAATAACCGGGACCAACGGAAAAACTACGACTTCTTATCTCATCGAATCGATCCTTACCGCGGCAGGGAAAAATGTTGGGGTGATAGGCACGGTCAATTACCGTTATCAAAATAAAATTTATCCTGCCCCGACGACTACGCCGGAATCCCTGGATCTGCAGAGAAATCTCAAGGCCATGCGAGAAGCCGGTGTAACCCACGCCATCTTAGAAGTCTCCTCGCACGCTTTGGACATGCAGCGCGTGCGCGGCTGTGATCTTGACGTAGCCCTTTTCACAAATCTAACCCGGGATCATCTGGATTACCACGGGTCGATGGAGAATTATTTCCAGGCCAAACAATTGCTCTTCACCCAGTGTTTATCAGAGAGCAGAAAAAAAAAGCATTTTTCCGTAATCAACATTGACGACCCCAGGGGGAGTGAACTTTTGCAGGTAGCCTGCGGTACAATTATGCGCTATGGCGTCGAAAAACGGGGCGAAATCTGGCCGCAGCAGATGGAGGAAAGCGAGGAAGGGTTGCGCGCCCGCGTGAGCACGCCCAGGGGCACTTGGGCAATCCACTCTCCTTTGATCGGGAGGCATAACCTTTATAATATCCTGGCCGCCGTGAGTGTGGGTGAGGCTCTGGGGCTTCCAGCCCAAGCGATAGCCACGGGGATAGAGAAACTCAGCCGGGTTCCCGGAAGGTTGGAACGCATACCCGGGGGGGACCGCATTCGGGTATTCGTTGACTATGCCCATACCGGTGATGCGCTGGCAATGGCGCTGGACACCTTGCGTAGAATCACGTTAAGGGAGCTGATAGTTGTATTTGGATGTGGTGGAGATCGCGACCGGGGGAAACGGGCCGTCATGGGGAAAGTAGCGGCCACGGCAAGCGACTTGGCGGTCCTCACCTCCGACAATCCCCGCACGGAAGATCCCTTAAAGATCATCGAGGAAGTTGAAAGAGGGATGCGGGAAACAATCCGGAAAAAATATCAGCCGGCTGATTTGATGAAAGAAAGAGTTGCGGCTCGGGATGGGGGCACAGGATATGTGGTCATCCCCGATAGGAAAGAGGCCATTTATTGGGCGGTCAGAGCAGCCCGACCTGGTGATGTGGTCCTGATCGCCGGCAAGGGCCATGAGGATTATCAGATTCTGGGGGAGAAAAAGGTCCATTTTGATGACCGGGAGGAAGCCACTCAGGCGTTAGCTTCTATAGGGGGATGAAGGATCGTTAATTTTTCTGCAGGCGAGATTGTTAGAATTACAGGAGGAGAACTTCTTGGCGGTGACCCCCTTTGCCGGGCAGTGGGGGTTTGCAGCGACTCCCGCCAAGTCCGCGGAGGGGAACTATTCATCCCCCTGCAAGGACCGAGGTTCGACGGGCATGACTTTATCAAGGAGGCCATGGCCAAAGGAGCCGCTGGCTCCTTGGTGCAACGCGGCCGGCTGGAGAGCGCAGGAGGAAATCATTGGCCAGGGAAATTTTCCGTCCTGGTCGGGGATGTTTTGCAAGCCCTCGGCAACCTCGCCCATTCCTGGCGCTGCCGCCACTCCGTGCAGGTGGTGGCCATAACGGGAAGTAATGGGAAAACCACGACGAAAGAGATGACTGCCCGTATCCTTGCCAGAAAGTTCAATGTCCTGAAGACCGAGGGCAATTGGAATAACCTCATTGGTCTTCCCCTGATGCTTTTGAAGCTGGCGCCGGAACATCAAGCGGCCGTTCTGGAGATGGGCATGAATATGCCCGGTGAGATCCGCAGATTGAGAGCAATCGCTGAGCCGCAGGTTTCCACGATCAGCAACATCGGCCATGCTCACTTGGAATTCTTGGGAAACTTGGAGGGAGTGGCCCGGGCTAAAGGGGAACTCTGGGAAACAGTGGGGGAAAAAGATTGGATTGCGGTTAATAACGATGATTCGAGAGTGGTGGAACTGGCGGCATCGGCCCAGTGCCAGAAGAAGACTTTCGGGATCTTGCGGAAAGCAGATATTGGGGCCGAGGGACTTTCCCTGAAGGAAGGAAAAGGGATTGGCTTTTTCTTGAGCGTGGATGGGGCAAGACGCCCCGTGCAATTGGCCGCCTTCGGGAAACATAATGTTTACAATGCTCTGGCGGCGGCGGCTTTGGCGAAAATTTTAGGGGTCAGCCTGGAAGAGATTGTGGCGGGGCTGGAGGAATTTCGGCCCTTGGCGGGGAGAGGCAGGATTTTGCGCTTGGGCCAAAAGGTACGAGTTCTGGATGATACTTACAATTCCAATCCCGATTCCTTCCAAGCCGCGCTGGCGGCGTTTGGGGAAATGAAAGGGAAAAACCGTGGCCTACTGGTGATGGGGGATATGCTGGAGCTCGGGCCCACTTCACCCGCTGAACATGAAAAAGTAGGAAAAAGGGTCGCCCAGATGGAGTTGGCTTACCTGATTTTTTTGGGGGCGAAAGCCCGCCACCTGGCCGAAGGGGCTTGCGCTGCTGGAGCTGAAAAAGAAAAAGTGTTTGTCGCCCAAACCCATGAAGAAGTGTTAAAAAATTTGGAAAAAAATATAGAAAGCGGAGACTGGATCTTGGTCAAGGGTTCCCAAGCGATGCAGATGGAACGGATCATCAAAGGACTGGAAGATTTATTGGGGAGGGCGTGAGAACGTAAGCCTCGACCATGCTCTATTTTATCCTCTACTCCTTGCATGAGAAGTTTTCGATCTTTAATGTCTTCCGGTATATTACGTTCCGGGCGATTTTGGCTATCCTGACAGCTCTGGTTATTTCCTTTTTTTGCGGCCCATGGGTAATCCGCAAGCTGCAGCAGCTGCAGGTGAAGCAATTTGTCCGGCAGGACGGCCCGAGCACCCATCTGGGAAAAGAAGGAACGCCAACCATGGGGGGGATATTGATTCTGTTTTCCATTATTCTGGCCGTCTTTTTATGGGCGGATCTGACCAATTTTTACATATGGGTTGCTTTGCTGGTTACCGTAGGGTTCGGGGGCATTGGCTTTGCGGACGATTACCGGAAGTTAACTCGCAAAAACTCTAAGGGCCTATTCGTAATAGAAAAAATTTTATACCAAGGTGCTGTGGCGTTGGCAGCTTCTCTCATGCTTTATTTTTACCCCACCTTCAAGAGCACGTTCAGCGTGCCTTTTTTCAAGGAATTTATGCCCAATCTGGGAGCGTTTTATATTTTTCTGGCGGTTTTTGTGATGGTGGGAACGTCAAACGCCGTGAACCTGACAGATGGCTTGGACGGGCTAGCCATCGGGCCGGTACTTATCGCGGCTGGAACATTTATGGTCTTGGCTTATTTAGCCGGGCACGTAAAAATAGCCAGCTATCTTCAGATTCCTTACGTTTCCGGCAGTGGCGAGTTGACCATTTTTTGTGGGGCCATGGTGGGAGCGTCCATGGGCTTCCTGTGGTACAACACTTATCCCGCCCAAATGTTCATGGGAGACACGGGTTCGGTATCCTTGGGGGCGGCTTTAGGGGCGATCGCGGTCATTACCAAACAAGAAATCCTCCTGGCCATTGTAGGCGGACTCTTTGTCGTAGAAACACTCTCGGTGATTTTTCAGGTGGCCTCATACAAAATCAGGCGGAAAAGGATTTTTCGCATGGCGCCCCTGCACCATCATTTTGAGTTAAAAGGGTGGGCCGAACCCAAGGTTATCGTACGTTTTTGGATCATAACCATTTTTCTGGCTCTGATCGCCCTGAGTACGTTGAAATTAAGGTGAAAAAAGTTCGGAGTTGGGAGTTCGGAGCTTGCGGTTTTTACTCCGAACTCCCAACTCCAAACTCCGAACTATTGAGGCCTATGGAACTAAAGGGTAAAAAAGTTCTCGTGGTTGGCTTGGCCCGGACAGGCGCGGCCACCGCACGGTTTTTGGCCCGGCAAGGCGTTAGGCTGAAAATATCGGAGGCCAAACCGGCGAAGGAAGTCGAGGCGGCCCGGAAAGCCCTACAAAATCTTCCGGTCGAATGGGAGTTGGGCGGTCACACCATCCAATTCTTTGGGGAAGTGGACCTAATCGTGGTCAGTCCGGGTGTGCCCATGGATATTGAGCCGCTGATGCAAGCCCGGGCCAAGGGGATTCAGGTAATCAGCGAAATGGAGTTGGCCTTCCAGTTCTTGCGCCGGCCGTTGATTGGTATCACGGGTACCAACGGAAAAACTACGACTACCACTTTGATTGGTGAGATGCTCCGGGCCAGCGGGAGGAAGGCCTTCGTTGGCGGCAATATCGGTAATCCCCTGATTGAGTACGTTGGCGGTCCTCAAGAGGAAGAATGGGTAGTGGCGGAAATCAGTAGCTTCCAGTTGGAAGGAATCGTGGATTTCCGGCCGCACATCAGCGTCCTCTTAAATATTACCGAGGACCATCTGGATCGATATCCCAATTTCCAGGAGTACATCCAGGCCAAAGGCAAAGTTTTCCAAAACCAGGGGAAAAATGATTACGCTTTGCTCAACGCCGATGATCCGCTTACCTTCCAGTTTGCCCACCGGGTAGAGTCCCAGGTGATTCTTTTCAGTTCCCAGAGGGCAGTGCCCGTGGGGTGTTTTTTGGAGAAAGGAGCCATTCTTTTCCAGGGAGGGGATGGGAAAAAAGAAAGATTTGGGTTGGAGCGGTTGAAAATTCGGGGGGCCCACAATTTGGAAAACTTAATGGCAGCGATTGCGGGGGGCAAAATTTGTGGCTGCCCGTCAGAAGCTTTGCAAAAAGTGATGGAGGAATTTCCCGGATTGGAGCACCGGTTGGAATGGGTGCGGGATATCGACGGAGTAAGTTTTTTTAACGATTCTAAGGGTACCAACGTAGGTTCGGTGGTGAAATCCCTGATAAGCTTCCGGGAGCCCGTCTGGCTGATCGCCGGAGGAAAGGACAAAGGTGGAGATTATAGCCCGCTGAAAAATATAATTGTTACCCAAGTAAAAGGAATGGCCCTGATCGGGGAGGCCCAAAAAAGGATGTTGGAAGCGTTGGGGGGGCTGACTGAGACAGTCCAATTGGATACCCTGGAGGAAGCTGTACATTGGGCATTTTCCAAGGCTTCTCCGGGTGATGTCGTTCTTCTTTCCCCCGCCTGTTCAAGCTTTGACATGTTTGAGAACTATCAAGACCGCGGGAAGCGTTTTAAAACCATCGTTCAGGAATTGAGTAAACATTCACTGGGGGAAAAATCTCTTACCCATGGCCTCTGAACGAAGATTCGATACCCTTCTTCTTGTTACCGTGATGGCCTTGGTGGGGTTGGGGGTCGTCATGGTCTATAGCGCCAGCTTCGCGGTCGCCGGACAGCGGTTTGGAGATTCCTATCATTTCTTGAAGAAGCAAGCCATCGCCGCGGCCTTAGGAATTCCTCTGATGTTTTTTATGGCGAAGATGAATTATCAGCGCTGGCAATTTTTGGCCCTTCCCCTTTTGCTGCTGAGCCTGGTGCTCTTAGGAATTCTGATCCTGCCAGGTTGGCGCCATGAAGTGGGGGGATCGGCCCGCTGGTTAAAGCTTTCTTTCCTGTCTTTTCAACCAGCGGAACTGGCTAAACTTGCCCTGGTTATTTATCTGGCGCACTCCTTGGCCAGGAAAGAAGGGAGGATGAAGAGCTTTAGCGCGGGTTTCCTTCCTTATGTGATTGTACTGGGAGTTTTTTTCGTCTTGGTTCTTAAACAACCCGACTTTGGAACCGGAATTGTCTTTGCTGCTTTGGTTTTTATTATGCTCTTTGTGGCGGGAACCCGGCTTCTTTTTCTGGGTTCCACCCGCCTGGCGGCCCTGCCGGCTTTACTTTTTTTGGCCTTGCGGGCGGATTACCGCAAGGAGAGGCTCCTTACCTTTTTAAATCCCTGGAGCGATCCGGGAAACGCCGGGTTCCAGATTATTCAGTCCTTTCTGGCTTTCGGTGCCGGAAAACTTTTCGGGGTGGGTCTCGGTGACGGCAAACAAAAACTCTTTTACCTTCCGGAAGTGCATACGGATTTCATCCTTTCCGTAATCGGGGAAGAGCTGGGGCTGCTGGGCATAACCGTGGTCATCGTACTTTTTGCTTTATTAATTATTCGTGGCTTTCAGATTTGCTTTCGGGCTTCCGACCTTTTCGGGGCCTATTTGGCCCTGGGAATCGCCACCTTGATGGCTGTTCAAACCCTCCTCAACATGGGTGTTGTCATGGGGTTGCTGCCGACGAAGGGGTCGACCCTTCCATTCATTAGTTATGGGGGAACATCATTGATCATCAATTTAGTGGCCGTAGGAATTCTTCTGAATATTTCTTCCCGCGCCGTGAGAGTTGCCAATGAAAATAATAATCGCCGGAGGGGGAACGGGAGGACACCTCTTCCCGGCCCTGGCCGTGGCTGAAGCTTTTAAAGATCGAGAGCCGGGCAATGAAATCCTCTTCGTGGGAAGTCGCCGAGGGCTGGAGGCCAGTATTGTGGCGAGGGAAGGGTATGCTCTTAAGACGATCGAAGGGGCTAGTGTAAAAGGGAAACCGGTCTGGGGAAAGCTTCGGAGCCTGATGGCTGTTCCCAAGAGCCTTCTCCAATCCGGGAGTTTGCTCCGTTCCTTCAAACCTGATATTGTTTTAGGCGTGGGGGGGTATGCCTCGGGTCCAGTAGTTTTGACCGCTTGGGCTATGGGATACCCTACAGCCATTCATGAGCAAAATATTTTTCCCGGACTCAGTAACCGGATTCTGGGCCGGTTCGTGGATCGGATCTTTATTTCTTTCGCGGATTCTTTCCGGCACTTTTCCCGAGGAAAGACCCTTCTGACCGGTAATCCAGTGAGGGGAATGATTCGCTCGCCGGGGTTTCTGCAGGAACGTAAACCGGGAGCCAAGTTTACCCTTTTCATTTTTGGAGGAAGTCAGGGAGCCCATCATCTGAACCAGGCCATGGAGGAAGCGTTGATTTATCTGCGGGAATGGAAGGAAAGATTACACATCATTCACCAGACCGGCGAGAAAGATTATCGGCAAGTGCAGGAAGCTTACCGGCGAGAGGAGTTCACAGCGGAAGTTTATCCTTTCATCCACGCTATGGATCGAGCCTATGCTCTGGCCGATTTGGTTTTGTGCCGGGCTGGAGCCACTACTCTTTTTGAGTTGATGACTGCAGGGCTGCCGGCCATTTTGGTGCCCTACCCGTATGCGGCCAATGATCACCAGACGCTCAATGCGAAGACCATGGTGGATGCCGGCGCCGCCGTGCTCGTGGCTAATGGAGACCTGACCGGCGTCCATTTGAGCAGAATCCTGAAAGAGCTCATCGAGGATCCTCCCCGACTGAAAAAGATGGGAGAGCGGGCCGCCGCTTTAGCCCAACCCGATGCGGCGCAAAAGATTATTACCCTTTGTTATGAAATGGTGGGCCATGGATAAGAGCACCTTCGGCATGAAGCGCAGGATCCGTCGGGTACATTTTGTAGGTATCGGGGGAAGCGGGATGAGCGGGATTGCCGAGGTTCTGCTTAATCTCGGCTACCGGGTTTCGGGTTCCGACCTGGTGGAATCAGATACCACTTTGCGGCTGCAACGGCTGGGAGCCGAAGTTGTTATTGGCCATCGATCGGAAAACCTGAGGGATGCAGATGTCGTGGTTATTTCTTCGGCAGTAAGGAAGGATAATCCCGAAGTGATCGCAGCTCACGAACGGATCATCCCCGTGATTCCTCGAGCTGAAATGCTGGCGGAACTGATGCGCATGAAATACGGTGTGGCCATCGCTGGGACCCATGGCAAAACGACCACCACTTCCATGATTGCCACCGTACTGGCCCATGGAGGTCTCGATCCCACGGCGGTGATCGGGGGCAAGCTGAACAGCTTTGGTTCTAACGCCAAATTAGGACAGGGAGAACTCTTGGTGGCTGAGGCCGATGAAAGCGACGGTTCATTTTTAAAGCTTTCGCCGACGATCGCCGTGGTGACCAACATCGACCCGGAACACCTGGACCATTACCGCAACCTTGAAGAAATCCAAAAGGCTTTTTTGGAATTTATCAACAAAGTCCCTTTCTACGGGCTGGCCATACTCTGCTTAGATCAGGAAAATGTCCAGGCGTTGATCCCTCAGGTACAGAAGCGGTATGTGACTTATGGGTTGAGTAGCCAGGCCAACTTCCGAGCAGCCGATATATCCTACCATGGGTTGACTACCTCCTTTCGGGTTTTCGCCAACGAAAGGGAATTGGGACAGATCTCCATTCAGATGCCCGGATTGCACAGCGTTTACAATGCTTTGGCCACCATCGCCACCGCCTCAGAGCTGGATGTAAACTTTGAGATAGTACGCCAGGCCTTGGGTTCATTCAGCGGGGTGCAAAGAAGGTTCCAGATCAAAGGAGAATGGGACGGGGTGATGGTGGTGGATGATTATGGGCATCATCCCACGGAGATCAAGGCGACGCTGAGTGCGGCCAAGAGTGGATGGGGGCGGCGAACCGTGGTTGTTTTCCAGCCCCATCGTTACTCCCGTACTCGGGATCTGTTCAAGGAATTTTTAACCGCCTTTAATCAGGCCGATGTCCTTTTCCTGACCGGGATCTATCCCGCCGGGGAAGATCCTATTCCGGGAGTGAATGTCCAAGGGCTTTACGAGGGGATCAAAGGACATGGACACAAGGATGTAACCTTAGTTTTGGACAAAAGCGCCATTCTCGATCGGTTGCTGCCGAGATTAAAACCTGGGGATATGGTCTTTACCCTGGGGGCAGGGGATGTATGGAAAACTGGCGAAGCCTTAATAGAGCGTTTGAAAGATAGGGCGTAGAGGGTTGGGTGTAAGGCTGAGTATTGATGTCTGATCTTTTGCCATTGTCAGGAATGATTAAAGGAGAAATCCTGTACTCCGTTCCCATGTCCGCTTACACCTCTTTTCGGGTTGGGGGGCGAGTTGATTATTTGGCCTTCCCTTCCGATATCCAAGACCTGCAGGAAGTTTTGCGGCGGTGTAATCAACAAGGAGTCCGTTACTTCGTCCTTGGTAACGGGACCAATCTTTTGGTACGGGATGGGGGAATTCGGGGCATGGCTATCTCTCTATCACGGGGATTCCTGCGGGTGGAGGAGGTGGGAGGAGGGCCTGGGGAAAATTTGATCTTGGCCGAAGCCGGTGGGCCCTTAGGCAAGCTTGTCGAATTTTCTTCGGAGAAGGGGCTGACGGGGTTGGAATTTGCCGCCGGAATTCCGGGAACGGTGGGCGGAGCTATCTTCATGAATGCCGGGGCATTCAAGGAGGAAATGAAAGGGGTCCTTCATTCGGTGCGCTTGATGGATCCGGAGGGGAATATATCGGAGAAAGGAAAAAATGAATTAAGATTTTCCTACCGTTCATTGGAGGTGGAAAAAGGGGAAGTAATTCTCGGGGCTCAATTCAGCTTACGTCCCGAAAATGGTCAGAGGGTTAAGGCCAAGGTGGAGGAAAATATCCGGTGGCGGAAGACGAAACAGCCCTGGGACCTCCCCAGTGCCGGGTCGGTATTCAAGAACCCTGTCCAGGGACCCGCGGGAAGATTCGTCGAGGAAGCGGGTCTGAAGGGGAGCCGAATTGGCGATGCGCAAGTCTCTGAGCAACACGCCAATTTCATCGTCAACCGCGGTAAAGCTCGGGCCCGGGATATCTTAACTCTGGTTAAAATCATCCGGGAAAAAGTTTTTAAGGAAAAGGGTGTGTGGTTAGAGACGGAGATTCAGGTGGTCGGGGAAGATTGAAAAAATGGGCACTGTAGGCATTGGTTGGTGATATGGAGAGGCGGGAAGAATTCAAGGGAAAACGTATCGGCGTGCTGATGGGAGGAATGTCGGCAGAGAGAGAAGTTTCCCTGATGTCTGGAAAAGCCATTGGCAATGCCTTGCAGGAATTAGGATATGATGCTTGGCCCATTGATGCTGATCGACAGTTGGCCCAGCATTTAGTGGAGAAAAAAATCGACGTAGCTTTTATCGGACTGCACGGGCGACTGGGGGAAGATGGCTCAGTCCAGGGACTTTTGGAGATGATGCGCATTCCTTACACGGGTTCAGGGGTTTTGGCCAGCGCGCTTTCCATGAACAAGGTAGTTTCCCGGCAGATTTTCATGCTTCATGGCCTGCCTGTCCCCCGGCATACCGTTGTAGCCATAGGGGGCATGAGAAAATTCGATCTTACCAGTCTTCCCTTTTCTCTGCCCATCGTAGTCAAACCGTCTCAGGAAGGCTCCAGCGTGGGGGTGGCGATTGTATCCGAGGAAGAGGAGATCCCCAAGGCTATGGAGACGGCCTTTGGTTTTGGCTCAGAGATATTGATCGAGGAATATATCAAAGGGCGAGAGATTCAGGTTGGGATCTTGGATGATTCTCCCCTGGGGGCGATTGAGATCGTCCCCAAGGTGCAATTCTATAGCTATCAAGCCAAATATACGGAAGGGTTGGCCGAGCATTTGCTTCCAGCACCGCTGCCGAAGGACGACTACGTTCGGGCTTTGCAGTTAGGACTGGAGGCTCACCGTCTTTTAGGCTGTGAGGGAGCCACACGGGTGGACTTGTTGTACAGGGAGGAGACTGGCAATTCTGGCCGATTTTTTATCTTGGAAGTGAACACCTTACCCGGAATGACCGGCCTGAGCATCCTGCCGGAGATCGCCAGGGGGGCGGGGATCGATTTCCCGAATTTGGTAGAGCGAATCCTCCTGGGGGCACGATTGAAAATTCCGGTGCAAAGCCTGAAATGAAAGAAAGGCCGGAGGGCCTTGGAAAAAGTGGAGGGATGGCTCGCCACAATCGAATCAGAGCAAACCGAAAAATACGCCGATTCCGGGGGAAAAATACCGGCCAACTCCGGGTCTGGGCTGGAAGAATCGGCAAGGGGGCTCTTAGCCTCATTATGTTGGCCAGCCTTACGATGCTGGGCTTCACGGCCTACCAGTATTTTCAGCGTACTGCGGGCCTGAATGTAGGAGAAATCAAGATCATGGGTTGCGTAAACGTCACCGAAACCGAGTTGTTGAATCTATCCCGGATAGACTTCAAAGCCAGCTTGATGAACTTAGACTTAAAAGAAGTCAGCAATCGGTTAGCTCAGCACCCCTGGGTGGAAAAGGCCACAGTGCGGCGGGATTGGTCCAGAATGGCTTTGATCATCGAAGTTCAAGAAAGAGTTGCCCTTGCCCTTATCCTTTTGGATGACCTATACCTGGTCGACCGCCACGGGGAGATTTTTAAAAAAGCAGGGCCCAAAGACCGGATAGATTTACCTGTTTTCACGGGGCTGCAATACCAAGAGGTTAAAGAACGGGATAAAGGAGCTATAAGCCTGATCCTCCAGGGATTGGAACTCTTAGAATTGCTCAGGGAAGGGAAGGTCTTGACCCTCCGGCAAGTTTCCGAAATCCACCTCAACAAAGAAAACGGGCTCACGCTCTTTACTCTGGATAAAGGAATACCGATCCGCCTGGGTTCGGGAAAGCTTTCTGAAAAAATAAGTCGCCTGGAAAAAGTTTTGCCGGACTTACAGCAGAAATCTAAAGATGTGGAGTACGTGGATCTTAATTATTCCCGGAAAGTCGTGGTTAAAATGAAGGAGAGGGAAAAGGAAAAAGAAAAATTGCGGTGAACAGATACTGGCGAAGGGGGACCCCCCATGGGTAAAAAAGGCAAAAGGGAAAATATAGTTGTCGGCTTAGACATAGGCACCACGAAGATCTGCGCCATCGTGGCGGAAGTGAGCGATGGGGGCGTGGACATCGTGGGCATCGGCACCCACCCTTCCAAAGGGCTGCGCAAGGGGGTGGTGATCAACATTGATGCCACGGTGGAGTCGATCCGCAAAGCCGTGGAAGAAGCGGAGTTGATGGCCGGTGTGGAGATCAATTCGGTTTATTGCGGGATCACGGGTAGCCATATCCGGGGATTCAACAGCCATGGGATCGTGGCCGTCAAAAATCGCGAAGTTTCGGAAAGCGATATGAAGCGGGTCATCGACGCGGCCCGGGCCGTGGCCATTCCCATGGATCGAGAAATCATCCACGTTCTTCCCCAGGAGTTCATCGTGGACGAACAGGATGGAATTATGGAACCCTTGGGGATGTCCGGCGTGCGTTTGGAAGCCAAGGTGCACATCGTCACCGGCGCTGTGACCTCGGCTCAAAATATCATTCGTTGCTGCAACCGGACGGGTCTGGAAGTCAATGACATTGTCTTGGAACAGTTGGCCGCCAGCGATGCGGTACTGATTCCGGATGAAAAAGAGCTGGGGGTCGCTCTGGCGGACATTGGCGGGGGGACCACGGATTTGGTTGTTTTTTCCCAAGGAGCGGTCCGGCAGACCGCCGTTTTCGGGCTGGGAGGCAACCACTTGACCAATGACATCGCCGTGGGCCTACGGACGCCGCTGGTGGAGTCAGAAAAGATCAAAATAAAGTATGGTTGCGCTCTGACTTCCATGGTGAAAAAGGAGGAAATGATCGAAGTCCCCAGCGTGGGGGGCAGGCGGGCACGAGTGCTTTCCAGGCAGATTTTGGCCGAAATCATCGAGCCGAGGATGGAGGAAATTTTTACCCTGGTCCACCGGGAAATCCTCAAGTCTGGGTATGAAAACCTCATTCCCTCAGGGGTGGTGCTCACGGGAGGAACGGCCTCCTTGGAAGGATTGCCGGAACTCGTTGAACAGATTTTTAACCTCCCGGTTCGCCGGGGATATCCGTCGGGAATCGGTGGACTGATGGATGTAGTGAATAATCCCATGTATGCGGCCGGCGTGGGTCTGGTTTTATATGGCAGACGCCATCGTTCCGAAGGACGTTTCAAAAGCAGCGACCGCAATTTTTTTGGAAAAGTAGCCCAGCGCATGAAACGCTGGTTCAGTGATTTTTTTTGAGAAGGGTTCAAGGGGTCAAGGATTCTCGGGGTCAAGTGAAAAAAAAGACTCTGGAACCCTTGGACCCTCGAATCCTTGAAACCTTATTCAGTTTCTATTTTTTTAAGGAGGTGGGGGGATGTTTGAACTGGAAGAAAGCAAGAATATTGGGGCCAACTTGAAGGTGGTGGGCATCGGTGGCGGAGGGTGCAACGCCGTCAACACCATGATCCAATCCAACTTAAACGGGGTGGAATTCATCGGAGCCAACACCGATGCTCAGGCTTTGGCTGCATGCCACGCGCCTATGAAAATTCAATTGGGAGCGAAGTTGACCAAGGGTTTAGGGGCAGGGGCCAACCCGGAGATCGGCAAAAATGCTACTTTAGAGGATAGAGACCGAATCCGGGAGATCCTGACCGGTGCCGACATGGTCTTCATCACCGCCGGCTTAGGGGGGGGCACGGGAACAGGCGGGGGACCGATTCTCGCCTCCATCGCCAAAGAGGCAGGGGCGCTCACGGTAGCGGTGGTCACCAAGCCGTTCCTGTTCGAAGGCAGAAAAAGGCAACGGCAGGCAGAAGAAGGTTTGAAGGAATTGCGCAAATATGTGGATACGTTAATTATCATTCCCAACCAGCGATTGTTGAATATTGCCGGACGGGATATGTGCTTGCTGGAAACATTCCGCAAGGCGGATGAAGTTCTCTTGCAGGCGGTCAAAGGAATATCGGACCTCATTACGGTCCACGGGTTGATAAACTTGGATTTTGCCGATGTGCGCACGGTCATGTCTGAAATGGGCCTGGCCTTGATGGGGACGGGAGCAGCGAGCGGGGAGAATCGTGCCATCGAAGCCGCCCAGCGGGCCATCTCCAGCCCCCTCTTGGAAGACATCACCATCGCTGGAGCACGGGGCATCTTGATCAATATTACCGGAGGGCCGGACCTGACCCTCTATGAGGTAAACGAGGCATCTACCCTCGTTCAGGAAGAAGCCCACGAAGATGCCAATATCATCTTTGGAGCGGTGATCGATGAGAACCTGAGGGACGAGATGCGGGTTACGGTGATTGCAACCGGATTCGGGAAGGCCGACGAAGTTGAAGAACGCATTCCCGAGTCTCGGACAGCCTCTCTTGAACCAGAGAAGACGGTGGTTAGCTTCAACCGCAAGGAGAGCAACCGGGATATCCCGGCCTTCATTCGCCAGGAGAAGAGCGTCGAGAGCAAAGAAAAACCGATTCGATCCTTTCGGGGCCGCATCCCATCCAATTTAATAGAGGATGAATACGATATCCCCACTTTTTTGAGAAAGCAAGCGGACTGACGTTTCACCGCGGAGAGCGCAGCGAACGCGGCGAGCCGCCAAGCGCTTAGCGCAATGCGCATAGCGTTTTCATTTATTTTATTGACAACTCTGCGTGCTCTGCGGTGACAATATTTTTTGTGGTGAAGCGTGTCCAGCAAATTGATTGCCAAAGCAAAAAAACTTCTTGCCCAAGAGACGAGAACTTGGCCATCCGGGCAGCCGTCGTTTCCCAATGGCTTTGGGGAAAAGTTATCCATTGCTCTGGCCTATCCCCACCGGTATTACACGGCCATGTCCAACTTAGGTTTTCAGACCGTTCATCGGCTCTTCAACGAACAGCCCAACACGGTATGCCAGCGAGTTTTTTTGCCCGATCCAGAAGATGTTGCCGAATATCGCCGGACGGAAACCCCACTCTTTTCTCTGGAGTCTCAACAGCCGGTCCGTAGCTTTGATATCCTGGCCTTTTCCATCTCTTACGAGAATGATTATCCCCACCTCCTCCAGATGATGGAATTGGCCAGGATTCCTTTGCGCAGCCAAGAGCGAACGGGAGCGGATCCGCTGGTTATGGCGGGAGGAGCGACCGTATTGATGAACCCCGAACCCCTGGCGGACTTTGTGGATTTTTTTGTCATCGGGGAAGCCGAAGTAATTGCGGGTCCGCTAATACAGGTTTTGCGAGAAGGGAAAGTACAGGGCAAGCCTAAAGAAGAACTGTTGCATGAATTGATGACTATAGAAGGGATCTACGTTCCGCAATTTTATTCCGTAACCTACCGGCCGGAGGGAACGATTGAGTCTTGGATCCCCCGGGAAACCGCTCCGCCCCGGGTGAAGAGGGTCTGGCTTAAAAATCTGAATAGCTCCTTGACGGTTTCCTCGCTGTTAACCCCCAACACGGAGCTTTCCGGCATGTTTCTACTGGAGCTGAGTCGGGGTTGCCATCGGCGTTGTCGTTTTTGCGCCGGCTGTTACACCTATTTCCCCCACCGCGTGCGGGATGGTCCCCTCCTCCAAGAGATGGCCTTGAGAGCTTCAGGCCCGGGGACCAAAGTCGGGCTGGTTGGTGCGGCCATCTCGGATTACCCCGACCTCCTTTCTCTCGGACGAGAGATCCTCCATTCCCAGCGAACCCTTTCCTTTTCCTCCCTGCGAGTCGATTCCCTTACCCCTGAACTGGCTGATCTGATTTATGATAGCGGGCAGAAGACCATTACCCTGGCCCCAGAAGCTGGCTCGGAAAGGATGCGCAGGATTATCCGCAAGGGGTTTACAGAACAGGAAATCATTCACGCTGCCGAGATTTTAACCGATCGGGGAATTCGCAGCTTTCGCCTTTACTTTATGATCGGTCTGCCAGAGGAAAAAACGGAAGATATCAAAGGGATTGTGGACTTAACCAAGAAGATCCGCCATCATATCCGGGAAAGAAGTCGAGGGAAAAAGGGGGCAGAAAGAATTCTCCTCAGCCTTAACCCCTTCGTTCCCAAGCCTGGCACTCCCTTCCAATGGCATCCTTTTGAGGATGTTCGCAATTTAAACGAAAAAATCAAGATGGTGCAAAGAGGACTTCGCCAGGAGAAAGGGGTTTCGGTCGCGGCTGACGTACCCAAGTGGTCTTACTTGCAAACCCTTTTATCCCGCGGCGATCGGCGAGTTGGGAGATTCCTGCTGGCTGCCCACGGTCTCGGGGGAAACTGGCCGCAGGCCTACCGCTCCGTGGATGTGAACCCTGATTTTTATGTTTACCGGAAACGAGCTTGGGAAGAGGTTTTCCCCTGGGACTTTATCGACCATGGGATCAACAAAGAATTGCTCTGGGCGGAATACCAACAAGCTTTCAAAGAGTGACTGATGGGGAGACATCCCTTTACTTTTACAGTTTAAAGATACGGAAAAACCTTTTCCCATTTTTTTATGGAGATAATTTAGGACTTTTATGAAAAATACCTCCACCTTTGACTCCGATAAAATAATAAACATTAGAAGAAACATCTGTAATTTTAAGGGATTGCCATAAACTAATTTAGTTGGTATAAGAAATGCTTTTATACATATTTCAAACATGATGGAGTCGTAAAAAGCCCCGTTTTCGTCATTGCGAGGAGTTCCGCCAATGCGGGACGGCGAAGCAATCCCGTATTTTCAAGGACTTATAAAAACGAGATTGCTTCGTCCGCCTCAGGCGGACTCGCAATGACTCTTCTGCCGACTTTTTACGAGACCCACAAAATTGGCAATTTAAATTTTGCATTGAGGGTTAGCCATTTTTTCAAAATTCTAAACTGATACGAATTTTAGCAGTTTGAGAGCGACAAATTAACCTTGCAAAATGAAATAGCTTCTTTTAATATACAAGAATGATAGAGAGACGTCTTTATAATAAAGTCCAAGCATCCATGAAAGCATATCCGGTTGTGGGTATTATCGGTTCACGGCAGGCAGGTAAGACAACGCTTGCAAAAATGGTCAGGGATACCATAAAGAAAAAGAGCATCTATCTTGACCTTGAACTGCCTTCTGATCAGGATAAATTGTTTGAGCCCGAGTTATATCTCGGTCAATTTACGGATTCCCTTGTGATCATAGATGAAATACAACGGTTGCCTTCTCTTTTCCCTCTTCTACGGGCATTGGTTGATCAGAGGAGGGTCGGAGGCAGGTTTCTTATCCTCGGTTCAGCTTCGCCGGATTTGATTCGACATGCCTCTGAAAGCCTTGCAGGCCGAATAATATACCATGAATTAACGCCTCTTAATTTTGAGGAAATAGGATATGATGAAGTCAACAGGCTCTGGCTCAGGGGTGGGTATCCGCTCAGTTATCTGGCGAGATCAAACGATGCCAGCTTTACATGGCGGGATTCTTTTATAAAGACCTATCTGGAGATGGATATCCCTCAGCTTGGAATACATGTCCCCTCCGCGCAGTTAAGGAGATTCTGGACAATGCTCGCGCACTCCCACGCGCAACTCTGGAATGCAAACCGGATAGCAGGCAGTATGGGATTGTCAGCCCCGACCATCAGAAGATATTTAGACATACTTGAAGACACTTTTATTGTGAGGCAATTGCAGCCTTATCATGCCAATCTGAAAAAGAGGTTGATAAAGTCCCCGAAGGTCTATATCCGTGATTCAGGCATGCTTCATTCATTGCTGAGGATCAGGACATTGAAAGACCTGCAGGATCATCCATCGGCAGGAAGCTCATGGGAAGGACTGGTAATAGAACAGGCGCTTGGGATTTTGCCTGAAGGCTGGCAGGCGTTTTTCTACCGCACAAGTGCAGGGGCTGAAATAGATCTGCTGCTTCTGGATGATAAGAATAAACCGATAGCTATCGAGATCAAGTATTCAGCCGGAGCCAGGGTCTCGCGGGGGTTCTGGAATGCCTTTGAGGATTTGTCGTGTACAAGGGGTTTTGTCATCTATGCCGGCGAAGAATTCTATCCCATAACGAAAAATGTCTATGCTTTGCCCCTGAAAGATATGGAAATGATTGTCCGACGGTAAGAGACGCAGGATGAAGAGACGAGGGACGAAGGACGATAGACGAGGGATGACGGACGAGGGATGGAAAGTGGACCGTTGCCCCTGATAAAAATGGTTGTTTAATAAACCATAAATAGCTATAATGAAACCAAAATAGCTATTTGAGGAGGATATAGTGAAGACGATGACAGCGGGGAATCTCAAAAATAAGACCGGTGAGGCGATGAAAGCGGTCTCCAAAGGGGAAAAGGTGGTTGTAACATTAAGGGGG
>JAURYC010000265.1 GCA_030654105.1 Deltaproteobacteria bacterium | reverse complement strand
GATGGCCTTATACGCCGCCTCCTTGATGTTCGTAGGGGTGTCAAAATCCGGCTCCCCCTGGGCGAAGCTGATGACTTCGATGCCTTGCGCCCGCATGGCTGCGGCTTTGGCGGCAGCCGCAAAAGTGGGGGAAGGCTTGATTCGATTGACCCGTTCAGCGAGTTTCATAAAATACTCCTTTCCTGCAGTAAACGCTAAGCGCTTGGCGCTATGCGCATAGCGCTTTATTACGGAACGTTTCGGTATAAAGGAAATTTTTCCTTCAAACGCTGGTGGACGATTTCGGGTACCAAGCCCCGGACGGAACCGCCCAGAGAGGCGGCTTCCTTGATGATTTTCGAGCTGGTGTAAAACCATTTGAACCCGGTCATCAAGAAGACGGTGTCTACCTTGCGGTTTAATTTTCGGTTCATCAGAGTCATTTGAAATTCGTACTCAAAGTCAGAAAGGGCCCGGAGACCCCGGACAATAACACTGGCATCCTGTTTTTCAACGAAGTCCACCAGCAGCCCTTGAAAGGCCGCCACGGTGACTCGCGGATCATTCTTGAGGGCAGTCTGGATCATCTCTACGCGTTCTTCCACTGAAAAGAGCGCGGCCTTATTCGGGTTGTAGGCCACAGCGACGATGAGTCTGTCAAAAAAACCTAAGGCACGCTCCACCAGGTTTACATGGCCGTTGGTGATAGGATCGAACGAGCCGGGATAAACAGCGATTTTTTCCTTCATAGGGAAGACCTCTTTGATTAGTTGGAATTAAACTCTGGCGGTTCTTTTTCTAAGCGAAAAAAGGAAACCAGAGTACCCCCATACTTTCGCGCATCCACGCGCTGCAAATGAGGGATTGAAAAAATATCATCCATCGGTGCGTGTTCGGCAATGATCAAAGTATCCGGAGAAACGATTGAACTCGTGGCCAGGACTTTAAGCGTTTTGTAGGGCAATCCTTTTCCATAGGGAGGATCCAGAAAGATGAGTTGGAAAGATTCTCCTTTAGCTTCTAAGATTTTGATTCCGGCCAAAGCCTCGCGCGCCAGCACCTGCGCCTGATCCTTTATTTTGCATTCTTCGATATTTTTGCGTAAGGCCGTCAAGGAACGTGCGCTTTCTTCCACAAATACGGCCCGCCTGGCACCCCGGCTCAGGGCTTCGATACCCAAGGCACCCGTTCCGGCGAAAAGATCCAAAACTTGCTGGCCAGCGATGTGATTTTGGACAATGTCGAAGATAGCCTCCTTAACTCGATCGGAAGTAGGCCGGAGGTTCAGACCCTTCACGGAAAAGAGCCTCTTGCCTTTCCATTTGCCGCTGATGATCCGCAATACGTTTCATTCCTCTAAATGAGCAGCTATACATCACGACATAAAACTTATGCGGTTTGTCATTCCGGGCTTGACCCGGAATCCAGTATCTTTCTGGATTCCCGCTTTCGCGGGAATGACGGGCGTTGTTGTGACTAATGACGCTGTATATAAAAACTGTTTAGATTGTAACATGGAAGAGGAAGTTGTCAAGACGCTAAGAAAAAGCGCATAGAACAGAGCGCAAAGCGCATAGTGTAAAAACACTATATATAAGGATGGGGGAATTAGCGCTATGCGCTATGCGTCTTAACGTTCAATGCCGATTCTGCTCTCAATTCCCTTCTTATAGTAGTGCTTGATCTCTCTCATCTCCGTAACCAGGTCAGCCCGCCGGAGAACTTCGGGCCTGGCCCATCTTCCGGTGAGGACTAATTCAACATTCTCCGGCTTATTTTTCATCAAGGCCAGAAGTTCTTTCAAGGGAACCATTCCGTATTCGACAGCTACATTTATTTCATCCAGGATGACTAAATGGTATTTCTGGCTATGAACTGAGCGCTGGGCCAATTCCCAGGCTTTTTGGGCCAGAAGCACATCCATGGGGTCGGGTTTTTTCTTGTTGACGAAATTTTCCCGTCCCATGGGTACGATAGTCAGATAAGGGGCAAGCTTTTTGGCTGATTGCAACTCTCCATAAGCAATTCCGCCTTTGAGGAATTGGATCATTAAAACCTTGAATCGGTGCCCCGCGGCCCGTAGGGCCAATCCCAAGGCGGCCGTAGTCTTCCCTTTCCCGTTTCCGGTATAAACCTGAACGAACCCTTTGGAAAACCTTTTCTTTTTCATCGGAAAATCCTTTGGGGACGCAGATTATTCAGATTTATAATGAACGACTTAAATAGCTTTACATTTCTGAATTGTCTTTGCGAGTCCGCCTGAGGCGGACTCCTCGCAATGAGTCCTTTTTTCGGCCGTTCACTATAAATATTTTTCTGCGTTTATCTGCGAAAATCTGCGTCCCAATTAATGTATTTTCATTTCCAATATTACAAACCCCACTACGCCGATAAGAACCCAGTAATCTTTTCCTCTCATTTTTAACTCGTGCAAGTGGGTGCGTTTTGCTCCGCTGATATAACCTCGAGCGAACATGGCCACAGCCAAGTCATCTGCCCGCTTGAAGATGCTGTGAAAAAGGGGGGTCAAGATGGGTATCATATTTTTCGCGCGCCGCAAAAAATTCCCGGATTCGAAATCAACTCCGCGGGAGCTCTGGGCTTTAATGATCCGGTTGGCCTCGCCGAGAAGGATGGGGATGAACTTGATGGCCAGCATGGTCATCAAAGAAAAATCTTCGACCGGGATGCGGAAGCGCTTCAAAGGGTAAATAAGTTTTTCCAGGCCATGGGCCAGCTGCAAGGGAGTGGTGGTCAGGGTCATTAACGAAGAAAGAAGAATGGCCAATAAAAGCTGGCTGGCGACCAGGGCACCTTTGGCCGCCCCTGTCCAGGTGATGTCGATAAAACCGATCGGAAAAAGGGGAAGGGAAGGGCCTGGGGTGAAAAAAAGGTGAATAGCGGCCGTGAATAAAAAAAGCCAGATAAAGGATCTTACTCCCCGAAAAACATAACCCCAAGAAAGTTGGGAAATGACCAGAGTGAGGAGGAAAAAAGCCGCGAGCAAAGCCAGGGCGATGAAGGTTTTAATTAAAAAAGTTACGATCATCAGCAGGAGCAGAGAAATGAATTTGGTCCGCGGGTCGAGATGATGGAGAAATGAATCCCCTGGCATGTACTGCCCGAGGGTAATGTCCTGCAAGAACTTCATGAAAGGTATTTTTCGATCAGGATTTCCGCAATCTGAACGGCGTTCAAGGCTGCGCCCTTGCGGATGTTGTCGGAGACGATCCACATATTGATCCCGTTAGGGATGGACTCGTCTTCGCGGATCCGCCCCACGAAGGTTTCATCCCGTCCAGCGGCATGAATGGCCAGGGGGTATTCACTCAAAGCCGGGTTGTCCACAACGAGAACACCGGGAGCCCTGGAGAGAATTTCTTTTACTTCCTTGACGGTAAGCTTTTTTTCCGTCTCGATGTTTACAGATTCCGAATGGCTGTGAATGACCGGGACGCGCACGGTCGTGGCCGTTACTCGAATGGTCGGGTCTTCCATGATCTTTTGGGTCTCATTGACCATTTTCATCTCTTCTTTGGTGTAGCCGTTCTCCAGGAAAACGTCGATCTGCGGCAGGCAGTTGAAGGCGATCTGGTGCGGATAAACCTTTTTTTGAACCTGCTGGGCATTCAGGACGGCACGGGTTTGACTTAAAAGCTCGTCGATGGCTTTGAGACCGGTACCGGAAACCGCCTGATAAGTGGAAACGACGATCCGTTTGATGCGGGCCACGTCATGAATGGGTTTCAAAGCGACGACCATCTGGATCGTCGAGCAATTGGGGTTGGCGATGATACCGCGCTTTTTATACTGGGCAATGGCATGGGGGTTTACTTCCGGTACAACCAG
>JAURYC010000264.1 GCA_030654105.1 Deltaproteobacteria bacterium | reverse complement strand
AATATCCATGTCCATGATCGAGGCAAATCAACCGTCCATACTCTGATTCACGCCCGGCAAAATTGACAACTCCATCGGCAGGGGCGAAAACCATTGTTCCTGAAGGAGCAGAGATGTCCACTCCTCTATGGGGACGAGTTCCCCCGGAAGAAGGGGAAAGACGAGTATCTCCAAATCCGGAAGAAATCCGACCTAATACCGGCCATAGAGAAGGCGTGGCTAAAAGAAACGATTTTTGACCTTGAAGAAACTCCTGGAGTTCTTTCAAGCTTTCTTCCCTCTGGGAAAATTCTTGGCGCAGGTCCAAAAGGTCATGGTGCAGGCGGCTAATCAGTCTATTTCTTTCCTTATCCAGAATGGAGACCTCTTCCTCCCGAAAAACAGGGGGCTCCCCCCCCTCTTCTTTTTTTACAGATTTTACAGAAGAGGTCTTTTCATATAAGGTCTTTTTCCTGGAAACCTTCGGGGTAACTTTTTTTATTTTTTGCAGCGCGGTAACTTCTTTCAGGTCTTGCTCAACCTGCTTTTCCATCTCTTTGAGCTTATCGAGTTGCTCTTCCAAAACAGAGATTTTTTCCATAAAAGAGCGGATTTCTGCCTGCTGGGAACGGGTTTCTGACCGGAGGGTTTGCAGCTCGGCCACCTTTTTCCTGTAGATCATATATTTATAGGCCATAAAGCCAGAAACAATGATGAAAATTCCCAGGATCCCGGCCGCAATTTTTAAGGTCAGAGGAGAGAGGATAATTTTTTTGACTTTAGCGGCTTTTTGAGAAGTAATCAGGATTGTGTAATCCTTTTTAACCAACCTTCACCCCCGGAAAAAAATTCCCTCTGCACCCGAAAAAATCCGGATATGCCTTCCCATGGAAACGATCTGTGAGATTAGGATATTTTCTTTGAAGGGATTCCATTTACCACGAAGGCCTATTTCCTGTCAAGACTTTTTTCTCTTATTTTTTAAAAAGTATTTGAATATATTAATTTTTTCAAAATTGACCGGAAACTTTTAAACCTCCAGGAGGACCGCTATTTCGTCGCATTCGGGAAACTTCACGCATTTGATACAGTCGGCCCAAATCTTATGGGGCAGGGCGCTCTTATCCACGACTTTAAACCCAAACTTTCGGAAAAAATCTGGTTTATACGTTAGAGCAAAGATGCGGTAAAGCCCGAGGCTGATAGCCTCAGAGAGGCAGGCCTCAATAAGCTTGGTCCCGATGCCCCGCCGATTATATTCTTCCCGGACGACCAGGGAGCGAATTTCAGCCAGATCTTCCCAACAGATGTGCATGGCACAGGTCCCGAGGATTTGCCCCTGGCCCTCCTCCTGGTATATGTAATAATCCCGCAGGTTGTCGTAGAGCTCACTGAGAGAACGGGAAAGCATCTCCCCTTTTTTGGCTGAAAGCTCGATCAGCTTCTGGATTTGCCGAACATCGGAGATTTTAGCTTTGCGGATAGTCATATTGATAATTACCGTAAGGCGTTAGGCGTGAGGGTGTAAGGGGTTTGTTTTTACCCCTTTAGAGCATTTTTCAGCATTTCCCGGGCGTGGTCAAGGGTTTTTTCCGTAATTTTAACCCCGCCCAGCATACGGGCGATTTCCTGTTCCCGGTTTTCCCCTTGTAGGTGATTTACTTCCACTACGGTCCTTCCTCCCTGGATTCTCTTGGACACCTTGAAATGGGTATCGGCAAAGGAGGCTATGGGGGCCAAGTGGGTTATACAAAAAACCTGATGTTCCCGGGAAATTTCTTTAAGCTTGCGACCCACGACCTCGGCAATTCCCCCTCCAATGCCCGCGTCCACCTCGTCGAAGACCAGAGTTTTAATCCAGGTTTCCTCGGCGAAGATCCGTTTCAGGGCTAACATAATCCGGGAGAGCTCCCCCCCGGAAGCGATCTTGGCCAGAGCTTTCAGGTCTTCTCCGGGGTTGGGGGAGATGAGAAATTGTACCCGGTCCATTCCATTTTGATCCAATCGCGGAGAGATATTTTGGCCTTGCTCCCCCTTTTCTGATAAGCCTTCTTCCACCGCGATTTGAAAGCGAACTTTTTTCATGCCCAGGGTGGAGAGTTCTGCCTCCACTTTGGAGCCGAGCTCCTGCGCAACCTTTTTCCTCTTCGAAGAGAGTTCTTGGGCCTGAGACAAAGCCCGGGCATAAAAGGCGGCCGTGCTTTTTTGGAGCTCAGAATTTTTTTCCCCCAGGCTTTCCAGGCTTTTTCTTTCCCGGTCGATCCTTTCCTTGTAGGCCAGGACTTCTGCCAACGAAGGACCGTATTTTTTTTTAAGTTTCGTGATCTCATCCAGGCGAGATTCGATGGTTTCCAAGCGCCGGGGGTCAAAATGGATTTTTTCTCGGTAGGCACGAAGGGAGGAAGCCACGTCTTCCGCTTGGAAAAGGATCGATTCGATTAAAGATGCCAAAGAGTTGAGGTAGGGATCCATTTTCGCCCCCTCCCGCAGACGCTGCAGGATGGACTTCAGGCGCTCGACCACCGATCCGCTTTCCCCGTAAATAACTTCGGTACCTTGATGGGCAATGGAGTAAAGCTTTTCGGCATGAATCAGGCGGGCGCGTTCGGCAACCAGCTCTTCCTCTTCGTTCGCTTCACCGGGTTTGGGGGGTTTCAGGTTAGCCCTGGCGATTTCCTTTGATTGAAAGGTCAGAAATTCCAGGCGCTCGGATCGTTGCTTTTCCTTGGAGATCAACTCTTCAAGGTCGGAGGTAGCCTTCATCCAATGGGCATAGACTTCTTGATATTCCTGGCGCCAGGGAAGGAGTCCACCGGAACGGTCCAGAATGTCAATGGGGCTTTGGGGATGGAGAAAGTGTTGATGTTCGTGTTGGCCGTAAATATTGATGAGTTCTTCGCCCAGCTCTTCGAGCATATGAAGGGTAATGGAGTTTCCATTGAGAAAGGCCCGAGATTTTCCGGAACGGTGGATGAGGCGCTTGATCAACAGCCCCTCGGCTTGGTCCAGTTGTAAGCTCCTCAAGATTTTTATGTTTTCCGCTTCTTCCAACTCAAAGAAAGCTTCTACAGAAGCATCTTCTTGACCCGTTCGAATCATTTCCGGAGAAGCGCGACTCCCCAGGAGGAGGTTGAGGGCGTCTACCAAGATGGATTTCCCGGCACCGGTTTCACCGGTGAGAACGTTGAACCCCGGTCCAAATTCTAAGCGTAGCTGGTCGATAATAGCGAAATTCTTTATGTTCAGCTCGGTCAGCATTCAAAGTTTCTTCAGGTTGGTCGTCAACGTTCCCCCCATTTAAATTTTGTCCTCAGAATTTGGAAATAGTCCTTAAAGGGGGATTTGATGAAAAAAACGTAATCCTTGGCCTTGGTGACAACAACCTGGTCGAAAGGGTGAAGGTCACAACCGATCTGCCCGTCGAGGGTCAGGCGCACGTCGCCTTCTTCAGATTCGAGGGTGATTTCCACCGTGTCCCGATCAGGGATGAGGAGCGGCCGGTTGGTCAAGGTATGCGGGCATATGGGCGTGATCAGAATGGAATCCATGGAGGGGTATACGATGGGCCCTCCGGCTGCGAGGGAATAAGCTGTAGACCCCGTTGGGGTAGAAATGATTACCCCATCCCCACGATAGGTGGTGACATAGGCACCATTAATGTTGGTGCGCAGGTTGATGATCCGGGCCAGTACGCTCTTGTTAATGACTACATCGTTGAGCACCGAATATTCGCCGACCCGTTCCCCCCGGCGCAGGACATTCGCCGAGAGTTTCATGCGCTTCTCCGTCTCCATCTTTCCTGCAAGGATTTGTCCCAGAACAGGGTAGAGTTCCTCGAGGGTGATCTCGGTCAAAAAACCCAGCCCACCCAGATTCACCCCCAGGACAGGGACGTTTTCCCCTGCCATGGCCCGCACAGCGCTCAGCAAGGTGCCGTCTCCTCCGAGTACGATGAGCAGGTCAATCCAACGGCTGATTTCAGAACGGGGGCAAGAAAAGGGATGGTTAATCATTGGAGCAATGGTCTCGTCCAGGTAAACCTGGATATTCCGTTGGCTCAACCATCCAATGAGTTCGCTGGCTAAGGTGATGGCGTCTGGCTGGTTAGGCTTGATGATGATTCCTATGCGGTTTAGCACTTGATGCTCCCGATATAAAAAAAGGGTTCAAGGGGTCAAGGGAAAGGATCCTGGAACCCCATTGCTTGATCATGAATTTAGGGATTTCTACCACAAAAAAGAAGGGCTGTCCATAAGGAATTCCGGAATTCCCCCCTAAAACTTTTAAATTTAATAGGACGCAGATTTGCGCAGATAACAACGGATCATTATTTTCTTTTTAGTTTATCCTGATAATCTGTGT
>JAURYC010000263.1 GCA_030654105.1 Deltaproteobacteria bacterium | reverse complement strand
TTTAATTGGCCACAGAGGGCACAGAGATCACAGAGATATAAAGAACGGCCATTTAAGAAAGACAATTTAGTGATGAAAGAAATACTTTTTTTAAATTTACCTCTGTGTTCTCTGTGTGCTCTGTGGCATATTTCCCTTTTTTTGCGGTTTCATCATAATTGACAGGGGAAGAAGAGCTTGGTATATTTCCTGAACCATGATCCTGAAAGATATATTACTGGCCGCCTTATCAGGCATTCTTCTCGTCCTGGCCTTTCCCAAATTTGACCTGGAAATTTTATCCTGGGTGGCCCTTATCCCCTGGCTGTGGTCCATCAAGAAAAAGTCCCCTCCCCAGGCTGCTTTCCTGGGATTCGTTGCCGGCTTTACTTTTTTTGCGGGGCTCCTTTACTGGATCTACAACGTGCTTACAGAGTATGGCCATTTGCCGGGTTGGGTCAGCATTTTTTTACTGGTCGTTCTTATATCTTATCTGGCTCTTTATTTTTCCCTTTTCGCTTTCCTGCTGCGCTGGGTAGCCAATAAAACTGATCTGCCGGAAATTTTTTTCGCTCCTCCCCTATGGGTTTCTTTGGAGTTTATCCGGGGGTTCCTTCTTTCGGGGTTCCCCTGGGAGTTGTTAGGCTATTCCCAGTTCCAGACCCTCCCCATGGTGCAGATCGCTGACATTACCGGAGTCTATGGCGTATCTTTCATTATCCTTCTATCGAACGTAGCTCTTTACCGATTGGCCCTAACCTTTACCGATCGTGACTGGAAACCTGCTTGCAAGGAAATTCTGGTTCCAGGGATCATCATCGCCCTGTGCGGAAGTTATGGCCTGTGGAAGCTCTCTGACCTTGACCAAAAGGCCAAGCCGGGAAGTCTATATGGGGTGGCTCTGATTCAGGGCAACATCCGCCAGGACGTCAAATGGGAACCTCACTTCCAGGAGGAGACCCTGAAAATATACTCGAATTTAACCCGGCAAGTGAAGTTGCCCCGGCCCGACTTAGTCATCTGGCCCGAGACCGCCACTCCTTTCTTTTTCCAGAACACTTCTCCCTTGCAGGGCCGTATCCTCGAACTGGCCCATCAGGTGCAAGCCCCCCTCCTCTTCGGTGCGCCAGCCTTCGATCGCCGAGGCTCGAGGATCCATTATTTCAACAGTGCCTTCTTGATCTCCCCTGAGAAAAAAATTCTGGCCCGGTACGATAAAATCCATCTCGTCCCTTTTGGCGAATATGCTCCCTTTTCCGGCATCCTCGGATTCACCCGGGATATCATCGGAGCCATCGGCGATTTCACCTCGGGACAAGAGATAAGGAATCTCTCTTTGCCCTGGGGAAATTTTGGAGTATTGATCTGTTATGAAGCGATCTTTCCGGACCTCACCCGCCAATTCGTGGATCAGGGTGCCCGGTTCCTGGTCAACATCACCAATGATGCCTGGTTTGGGAAAACTTCCGCTCCCTACCAGCACCTTTCTATGGTAACTTTGCGGGCGGTGGAAAATCGCGTTCCCATCGCCAGAGCCGCCAATACGGGGATCTCGGCCCTGATCGACTCCAGCGGCAGAGTTGTTCGCTCCACTGACCTCTTTACAAGGGAAGTTCTTTTCGGTAAAATAGATGTAAACATAAACAAATCGTCAACTTTTTATACGCAATGGGGGGATTTGTTCTCCTACTGCTGCCTGGGAATTACGGCCTTACTGGTGATATTTGTATTTTTTAAAAAAGGGTGACAATTCAGCTTTTGGAAAGACATGTTAGAATTTCATTGCAAAATGAAAAGTGCAAAATAAAAATTGCAAATTCTAAGGAAAAATCTTAATCATTTTGAATTTTACATTTTAAATTTTGCATTTTGTATTGAAGTTTAGCCAATCTTTCAAAGGGCTAAACGGTTACAAAAGGGGTTAACGTGTGGAACGAAATACCAGATAAGGTTTCCAATCTTGAAAAGAGGATTCAAACCCTCCGAGGTCATCTTTGACTTAGATCCCAAGATTGCCCGCCTTCAGCAGATCGAACAAGAGACCCTCAAACCAGATTTTTGGAATGACAATGAAAATGCCCAAAAAATCCTCAAAGAGAGGACGTCCATCAAGTCCGCTTTGGATTTCTGGGAAAGCCTGAAGTCTGAGGTTGAGGAAGCCAAGGGATACTTTGAGTTAGCCCAGGAAGAAAAAGATGAAGAGACCCTGCGGGAAGTTTATGCCCGGCTTACCCGGGCCGAAAAAGAAATCCAGGCCGCAGAGTTCAAGCACATGCTGGGGGGAGAAAACGATCCCAACAATGCCATCGTTTCCATCCACTCGGGTGCCGGGGGAACGGAAGCCCAGGATTGGTCAGAAATACTCCTGCGCATGTACCTGCGATGGGCTGAGCGGAAAGGTTTCCAGACCGAGATCATCGACTACCTCCCGGGTGAAGAAGCAGGGGTGAAAAGCGTAACCTTTACCGTCAATGGCGAATATGCCTACGGCTATCTGAAAGCCGAATCCGGCATTCACCGCCTGGTACGCATATCTCCCTTTGACGCCGGGAAACGTCGCCATACCTCCTTTTCTTCGGTTTTTATCTACCCGGAAATCAAGGAGGATATCGTCGTTGAAATAAACGAAGATGACTTACGCGTAGACACATACCGCTCCAGCGGAGCGGGTGGTCAACACGTCAACAAAACTGACTCGGCGGTTCGCCTCACCCACCTGCCCACGGGGCTTGTGGTTCAGTGCCAGAATGAGCGCTCCCAGCACAAAAACAAGGCCATGGCCATGAAAGTGCTTAAAGCCCGCCTTTACGAGTTGAAAAGAAAAGAGCAGGACGAGAAGATGGAACAATTCCACAGCACGAAAAAGGACATGGCCTGGGGGAGCCAAATCCGCTCGTACACCCTCCAACCTTATCGGCTGGTCAAGGATCACCGTACCAACTTGGAAGTGGGGAATGTGGACGCGGTATTGGATGGCGACCTGGACCCATTCATTGAAGCTTATCTGATGCAAAAGACAGCCTGAAAAAAATTTTTGGACGCAGATAAACGCAGATTTTCAAGATTAAAAATAGGAAAACCAATAAAGCGCAGGCGTCAAGCAAGAAATAGAGACAAGGTCATTTCTTATTATTAAAGTTGGTCTTTTCTGCGTGTATCTGCGAAAATCTGCGTCCCATTTAAATAAAAAATGAACCTTTTCATCCTCGGATCGGGAACCTGCGTTCCCACGGTTGAACGCGGCCCTTCAGGTCTTGCCTTGGCCCTCGGTTCTCACCTCCTTCTTTTCGATGGAGGGAGTGGGTCCCTGCGGCAGATGGCCCGCCTGGGCCTTGATTTTCGTCAGGTGGATTATCTTTGCCTCTCCCATTTCCATCCCGACCACGTATCCGACTTTGTCCCTTTTCTTTTTGCCCTGAACTACACAGTGGATTTCACCCGCTCCCTTCCTCTGCACGTGATCGGTCCTAAGGGGCTGAGGAATTTTTACGATCAACTGCAGGGAATTTTCGGCCACTGGATCGAAGCCAAGACCTACCCCCTATCCTTCCAGGAGGCTGAAGAGAGCTGTTTAGAGCTCGCGGACTTCTCTATCGAAACCCTGCCCATGACCCATTCCAGCGCCAGCCTCGG
>JAURYC010000262.1 GCA_030654105.1 Deltaproteobacteria bacterium | reverse complement strand
TTTAATTGGGGTATCTTGGGAAGGGGGGAAGGGGTTTATCGTAAGGGTTTCCGTTCTCGGGCGGGTATAGACATTGCCCTTGACCAGCGGGGACCGTCCGAAGGCAACCTCCAGAGAACGCTCCAGGTCCTGATGTATCAAGCTGATTGCCTTATAGCACAAGGCCATTTACGGATTGTTTACGGATTCGGGGATTTTCAAAAAAAACTGATGAGAAGAATGGGGGATTATGACGATGGGAGAGAAAATACTCGCTGACGTGGAGACGCGAGGAGGCGGAGAAACGGGAGACCGGCGAAGAAGGGAATCAGAAAGACAGGGGAATTTTATCGGTATCGGATCCCAAGTGTGTGGGAAGCTGCATTCAATTTCTTATCCAGAGTCCATAGAGGGGTGTCAGCGAGCTTCGCGGAGGCAAGGAGGTGAACGTCAACGAACCCAAGCCCTGTCCCCATGAGTTGATTTTGCTCCAGGAAAAAGAGAAATTCCTCGAAAGCAAGAGTAAGGGTGGTCGGCAGGGATTGCAACAGAGAAAGAATTTCAAGCCGGTTCTTCAGATTCCCGCAGGCCAATTCCCCAATGATAAAGGAATGGGTCACAACCTGTCCTTCCTGGAGAAGATCCTCCAGGTGCTGGTTACCCGCCCGAAAATGTTGGACCCAAACCGACGTATCAACGAGGATCTTTTCCAAAGTTAAGACGGCCTTCGCCTAGGAATGGGCTGAAGCTTTTTCTCCGTACCGCCCAGTTTGGCCAACCTTTTACTGGATTCCCGGGCAATCAGAGCTTCCAACCCAAGCCGGACTAAGGCCGTCTTTTCCTTAATCCCCGTAAGCTGAGACGCCTTGGTCAAGATGTTTTCGTCGATATTTAATGTAGTTCTCATATGTATTAATATGCATTATTCATACATATTCGTCAAGCGATGATTCAAAGGCCCAATTTCAAAGTCTTGAGCTTTGGGCTTTGGCATTTGCAATTATCGATCGGTATATCTCTCCGGTCTTTTCCGACGGCTCTACCCCCAATACTGATATGAACGTCTTGCGGCAACGTTGGTAGGTGAACAGAGCATCGGGCCGGCGGTATATCCTTCCGCCGAGAGAATTTCTCTAGAGAGTCGAGAAAATATGCCGCTTTTTCAGGGGCAGAGAAGTTTTCTTTTTCGGAAATGCTTTCTTTGCGGCCTGGCCCAGGTAGTAGAAGAAAGTCGCCGGGGCGTGAAGGGGAGGGTTCAAAATCACCTGGTGCCGGCCATGCGCACTGCAATTCGTAACGCCGCCTGAAAAGCTCCCACGTCGGCGATCCCTTTACCGGCTATATCGTGGGCTGTCCCGTGAGCGGGAGTAGCAATGACCACCGGAAGCCCCCCGGATACCGTTACTCCCCGATCGAAGCCCAAAAGCTTCGTGGCGATTTGTCCTTGATCGTGGTACATGGTCACGATGCCTTCGAACTCACCTTTGCGGGCCCGGACAAAGATGGTATCCGCGGGAAATGGGCCTCGAACCTCCATCCCTTGCTGCCTTGCTTTTTCCACAGCAGGCGCGATGATAGTCTCTTCTTCCGGGCCAAAGAGGCCTTTCTCCCCCCCATGAGGGTTCAGGGCCGCAACCCCAATCCGTGGCTTTTCCAGGCCCGCCCGGCACATGGTTTTATGCAGAAGAGTAATTGCCCGCAAAATACGGTCGGGAGTTAGCTGATCGCAGATTTCCCGAAAAGCAACATGAGAGGTGACCCGAGACGTCCATAAGGGTTCCAAAAAATTGATCTCTCCGGCCAGTTCGGCCTTGGTCAAGCTTATGAAATGGTTTAGTTCGCCTTTGAAGGGAGAGCCAGCCAGGCGCATGGCCAGCTTGTTCAGTGGGGCAAAAACCATTGCTGCTGCCCGTTCAGCCATCAGTTCTCCAATGCCCAATTCCAGGTATTGAAGGCAGGCTTGCCCTGCCCGGGCACTGACTTCTCCCATCTTGTATTCTTTAGGGTCAAGGTTGGCCAGGTCAAACATCTCCATCAGGCTAGCATCACCCGAAACTTTTTCCCAATTTTTCCGGGGAACGATCTTCAGAGGGGCTTTGGTCAATTGGATCGCCTCGGCCATTACTCGGGCGTCGCCGATCACCGCCGGGCGGCAGAGTCGTCGGGTCTCTTCCGTAGTCAAAGATTTAGCCACCAGCTCTGGTCCGATGCCGGTGGCGTCTCCCATGACTATGGCTAATTTGGGTCGATGTTTTTGATTGGTATTCAAAATGGGTCTTCCCTCCTATTGCCCCACCATCTTCTGCAGAAGTTTGGCAGCTCGGTGAGGATTGAAAATTCCACAAAGGCAGGGTTTAGCCAGCTCGATGGCGGCTTTTTCGACGGTGCTCTTGTTTTTCTTGATATTCTCCACCATTTTTTTAACCAACCGACCCGAAACCAGCCCATGGCCGCACATGGTTACGAAATCCAGAATCTCGGGAGGCCAGAGCTTCTTGGTATTCCCGTGAACCCCAAGAGCAAACTCGATTAATGGAGGCTTGAGTCCTGCCTTGTTGCAGCAGTCGAAGACTTCCTCGAATAACCCGGAGACCACGATGGAAATGCCCTGGTCTTTCTCTTTCAACTCCTTCATACAGGCGATCAAGCTTTCCTTATCTTTGAACACGACCTGGCATCCCACGGTGAGCTTC